>CAYUOG010000058.1:3717-4980 GCA_964446335.1 uncultured Thermoplasmatales archaeon | reverse complement strand
TAATAAAGAATACACCTATTTTCACTTCACCAGTTGATACACCGTATGCAACCGCAGTTAATCCTAATATAAAACAAGTCAGTGAAAGTAAACGGAGGGAATTCATTTTCTATTCCTCCATACAACTCTGGAAGGTTTTAACCATATTCAATATAGAACAGGCAATTGTTACTGGTCCAACACCACCTGGTACAGGTGTAATCATGCCTACTTTCTCTTTAACACTATTGAAATCAACATCACCTTTTACGCCATTAGAGGTTTTAGTTATACCTACATCTATTATAATAGCATCTTTTTTAATATATTCCTCTGTAATTAAACCTGGTACGCCTGTAGCTGTTATAATGATATCAGCATTAATAGTATATTGTTTCAAATTCTTGGTATAGACATGACATACTGTTACTGTAGCATTTCTATTAAGTAAAAGTATAGAAAGTGGTTTTCCAACAATAATACTATGGTTGATAATTACAACATTAGCACCTTCAAGTTTTACTTTCATATATTCTAGGATTTTTAATACAGCCAGTGGAGTACATGGTATAATGTTCTCCTCACCCATCATTAATCTACCAAGGTTATATGGTGTTAAACCTTCTACATCTTTCTTTGGATCGATTCGTGATAACAGATTGTATAATGAGAGATGCTTTGGTATGGGTTGTTGTAACATGATTCCATGGATGTCCCGATCACTATTTAGATTATCAATAACTTCGACTATCTCTCTTTCAGATATCTCCTCTGGAAATCTGTAGTGCTTGGATTTTATGCCGACTTCGGAGGATGCTTTATCTCTCAACTTGAGATAGAGCTCTGACTCTTTGTTATCACCGATAATTATAGTGGCTATGGTTGGAGTTAATCCATATCTAGATTCAAGCTCTTTTATCTCTGATGATATTTCTTTTTTTATCTCGTTAGCTATTTTCCTGCCATCTACAATCAATGTCATAGCTCTACAGATGGATGATACCTATAATAGTTAAAAAACTATGGTTTTTTAGAATCCAGCAAAGAACTTGTTACAGAGATTCTAATAAACATCTCTTCTAAAAAGACTCACATTTTTCTCCCTATAGCATAAAACTGCGGAAAGAAGTTCAACTCTATACCTTCATCAAGTGATTTTAGATATTCATACTCCCACTGATCTATCTCCTCATCACTTAGACCAGCCTCTCTCAGTACTTTGACATAATAGTCTCTGGAATGAAGATAATAGGCTTTATCCTCCTCGCAGCTCCATATTCTGCT
>CAYUOG010000058.1:0-3617 GCA_964446335.1 uncultured Thermoplasmatales archaeon | reverse complement strand
TCTGACGACCACATAAGTAAAAGGTTACAAGTTGTTATGTCAAAGGTGTTATCACAAAAGGGTATAGCATGAGCATCACCCACAAGCAGCTCTACATTATCATGTTCATCCAAAACCACACGGGCAACCTCTATCATCTCGGGTGAGCCGTCTATCCCAACAACCTCTCCCTTTGTTAAACCAGCTATATCCCTTGTTACCATTCCTGAACCGCAGCCGACATCAAGTATAATCCCAGCATCCTTTATCCCAACTTTAAGATAGAGTGGTATCCTTTCCTCTGCTGTTTCTATTGCTTGTAGCTCTAGTTTTTTAAGAAAATCATTAAATTCTTCTTTGGATCTACCATGCGATAATCGACTTCTTTTCTTTCTTGTCATTTCTCTATATAAGACCCTTCTCATATTTCAAAGTAAGTTTTTCTATCATATCTTTTACCATTCTCGAAAGATCATAATCTGGTTTCCATCCCCATTCCTCTCTTGCAGCACCGTCATCTATACTCCTTGGCCATGAATCTGCTATCTTTTGCCTAAAATCTGGTTTATACTCACAAACAAACTCCGGGATATGCTTCTTAATCTCATCAGCCAACTCTTTTGCTGAAAAACTCATTGCCGCAAGATTGAAATCAGCGTGATGTTTGAGCTTAGAGAAATCTGCTTCCATAAGTTGGATTGTACCTTTTATACAATCGGGCATATACATCATTGGTAAAACAGTATTCTCCTTAACAAAACAGGTGTATTTTTTCTCTTTTATGGCTGCATAAAAGATTTCTACTGCATAATCGGTTGTTCCTCCTCCAGGAAGTGTTTCACTGCTTATGATGCCTGGATATCGAACTCCTCTAACATCTACCCCAAATCTCTTTACATAATAATTTCCAAGAAGCTCTCCAGCTACCTTAGTAACGCCATACATGGTGGTGGGTTTAAGAATAGTCTCTTGGGGAGTATTTTCCTTTGGAGTTTCTGGTCCAAAAACTGCTATGGAGCTTGGACAAAATACCCTAGTAAGTTCATATTCTCTTGCTATTTCAAGGATATTATATAGCCCATTTATGTTAACATCCCAGCAGAGAAGAGGTTTCTGTTCACCAACACCAGATAATATCGCAGCCATATGATAAATAGTATCAATATCATACTTCTTTACTACATCTTCAATACTTTTTCTGTCTGTAACATCTATGGTTTCATATGGTCCTGTAGAAAGTAGAGATTCACTGGGTTTTCTTCTATGCCCAGCAGCCACAACATTGTCATTTCCATACTTCTTACGTAATTCTATTGTTAGCTCCGAGCCTATTTGACCTGTGGAACCAGTGACCAATATATGCCTCATTTCACCCTTTGTCATTTGTTCAATCCCCCAGATACCTTTTAACGGTATGAAAAGGCAATATAGATATTTATCGTTTTAATGAGGCATGCACACATCTTTAAAGAGTATTACCATTTCTGGAATGAGATGAAAAAAGTAGGTTTCGTTGTCAATCCAATAGCCGGAATGGGTGGAAGAGTAGGTTTAAAAGGTACTGATGGAGTTGTTGAAAAGGCTAAAGAACTTGGTGCAAAACCTGTAGCTCCTTTAAGAGCAAAGGAGATGCTGAAAACTTTTCTTTCCTTTGATAGTGAAATAGAGATACAATGGTTTACATGCAAAGGAGATATGGGAGAGAATGAACTTAGAGAATGTGGTATAAAGGACTTTAAAATTGTTTATAGCTCAGATATACCAACAACTGCAAAGGATACAAAAAACGCCTGCGAAAGATTTTTAGAAGAAAGGGTAGACATTATTTTATTCTGTGGCGGTGATGGAACAGCAAGAGATGTTTTTGAAACTGTAGATAAAAATATTCCTATCCTTGGAATACCTGCTGGAGTGAAGATGCATTCCGGTGTTTTTGGAGTAACCCCAGAGGCAACCGCTAAAACATTACAGGAATTTTTGGAGGGTGTATTAACAACTGGAGACGTTGAAATCCTTGACCTTGATGAAGAGCTCTACCGAAATGGAGAGTGGAAGATCAAACTCTTTGGTACAGCTTTGGGTATAATTGAACCAACCTATGTACAGGTAGGAAAAGCAACCTTTGAGTCTATATCTGATGAAGAGATTAAGGAAGAGATAGCAGACTATATTATTGAACAGATGAACGAAGAAAAAGATACTCTTTTTATTCTCGGGTCTGGAAGTACTCTTTATACAATAGGTAGAAAACTAGGTATTGATAAAACACTTCTTGGTATAGATGCTGTTTTAAACGGCAAACTTGTTGGTAAGGATCTCAATGAGAAGGGTTTACTTTCTCTATTGAATAAACGCAAAAAAGCAAAGCTTATCCTCAGTCCCATTGGTGCACAGGGGTTTATTTTAGGAAGAGGTAACTCTCAGCTAAGTCCTGAAGTAATAAGAAAGATTGGTTTAGATAACATCATCGTGGTCGCTACTCCATCGAAGCTTGCCTCCACACCATTTATAAGAGTCGATACTGGTGATAGAAATCTGGATAAACTTTTTGCTAAAAAGGAGCAGATTATCGTTATAATTGGATACCGGCTTATGAAGGTTGTAAAAGTTCAAACCAACAACCTTTAATAACGTGTTTACATTCACAAGAATACCTCTAGGGAGAGGCATTAAGGTAAACAATGGGAGGAATTTAAATGAGAGAAATGACCGAATTTCTTGGAAGAGAGTATAAAGAGATGGAGAAGCAGGGACTAACATGGGTAATCAAAAGTCTCAATGGTCCTTCAGAGCCACATGTAGAAGTTGAAGGTAAGAAATGCTTAATGCTTGCATCAAACAATTACTTGAATCTTGCGAATCATCCAAAGCTTAAAGAGGCAGCAATAAAGGCTATAGAAAAATATGGTGCTGGTGCGGGATCAGATTGGTCGATAGCAGGTACAATGGATGTTCACGTTGAGCTTTACAAAAAAATAGCTGAGTTTAAGGGTACAGAGGATGCAGTAACCTTTCAGACAGGTTTTGCTGCCAATGCTGGTTTGATTCCACAGCTTGTTGGAAAGGGAGATCTGTTGGTTTCAGATGAGCTCAACCATGGTTCAATAATTGATGGAGTGAGACTTTCGAAGGCAGAAAGAGCAGTTTATCCACATTCAGATATGGGTGCACTGGAAAAGATACTAGAAGATGCAAACAAGAAGGATTACAGGAGAGTAATCATCCTGACTGATGGAGTGTTCAGTATGGACGGAGACATAGCAAAGCTTGATGAGATATACAAACTTGCTGAAGAGTATAGAGCAATGATATACGTTGATGATGCCCATGGTGAAGGTGTTCTTGGGAATGGTCATGGGATAGGTAGACATTTTGATCTGGAGAAAGAAATCCACTTTCAGATTGGTACATTCTCCAAAGCATTTGGAAGTTTTGGAGGAATGCTCGCTGGATCAAGTGATCTGATAAAATATGCATATAACAAAGCAAGAACCTGGCTGCTTAGTGCCGCTTTTCCACCTCATGTTGCTGCTGCAAACATAGCTGCTCTTGAAGTTGTCGAGGAAGAACCTGAGAGAGTAAAGAAACTATGGGATAATACAAAATACTTCAAAAAGGAGATCGAGAGCATGGGTTAT
>CAYUOG010000057.1:0-5016 GCA_964446335.1 uncultured Thermoplasmatales archaeon | reverse complement strand
TTTTATATGGATTGCAGAATATGGCGAAAAGAAAACAAGAATAATTTCTATAAGGACAGATTATGACAATAGAATTTATGAAAAGAATGAGTACAACAACGATTATGTTACAATGATTGATGTCTCTCCAAGGCCCACAGATCTGCTGGTACTAAACGTAAGCTATACCAAGAAGGTAGATGTAAATGAAAAAACCACGATAAATGTTAGGATTAAGAACGCAGGCCACGATGTTAATGAGAGAATAGCCATTGAGCTTACTGTAGGTGAGTATATAGATATACAATATCTCGAAGATGGTCTTTCTCTGAATTCGGAGAAAAACGTCTACTTTTCATGGATTCCTGATAAGATCGGATATTATAACATCAGCATATGTATAGATCCTTTAGATGAGATAGAAGAGTCGAATGAGAGCAACAACTGCTGGAAAGGCACTGTAGCTGTAGAAGGGTTTATGCCTTGGTGGAACGAAACATGGCATTACAGAATAGTTGTTTTAACCGAGGGTAAAGGAAAGGTTTCCAGAGCTTTTAATTTTACAGGATTTCTTCATAACCTCTCCATCGAAAACGCATCCTTCGATAACAACTCTCTACGAGTTATAGGATATAGTTCAGATGGCAAGATCGTTGGTGAGACAATTTATTTCTTTAATGAAAGCGAGGGATACGATGATATAACAAACGCTACTGGTGTACTCAGTTGGAATGTCTCTGCACCATTTTCTGTGATATACTTTGATACAAAAAAGAATGGTGAAAAGAAAAATAATGAGGGTAATGTTTCCACAAGTCAAAACGCTACCATTACATCCGTTGGAAAACCAGAGGGTTGGAGAATAGATATTAATGAGCCCCATAAAGCAATATATCCAATCAATTCGACCATCAATATAACGGCGATCTCATGCGCTCTAGCCGACAATGTTAATGGAAAGCTTTACCTTGAAGGAGATCTCTATGCTTTTGTTTTTGACACTGTAGATAATAAAACATGGTTTAAGAAATATGAATTATCAAGAGAAGGCAACTGGACGTTAGTTGCAACTGGCATAGATAAAGCAGGTTATCATTGCAACGATTCTGTATCGTTCTATGTAGGCAAAACTGATTTGCAGGCAATAGACATCTCTGTATCTAGTGTCTATGAGAATACACCCACAACTGTAAGTTGCATGGTAAGAGCAACTCTACCTGTAGACAATGTAACTATTTCTTTTTATGAGGAAGACAATCTCATAGAAGAAAAAAACATCTCCATACATGGTGAAATGAGGGTTGAGTTTACTTGGATTCCGGCACATACAGGATACACTAATATATCTGTAGTTCTGGATCCAAATAATGACATCCAAGAAAAGAATGAAAGCAACAATAGAGTTGACCTAAAGATTCACATCAAAGGTCTACCCGATGTGAGAATAGATAAGGTCATTGTTCCTCCAAGTGTAAAAGAGGGAGAACCTGTCTTTGTATATGTTCATGTAGAAAATGTGGGACATGCTACTGCTGATGACTGCACCATAGCTCTTTACATGTCAAAGAGTTCCATGAAATGGAAGAATTCCGAAATAGTATCAAGAAAGGATATTTCTCTACCTACATTCAATGTTATGAATGTAACCTTGGTTTGGAACCATGCTCTCTATGGTAATGATGGAAGATGGATTGTTGGGGTTGAGGCAGTACCAAGAGAGAGGGATTTAAATACCTTTGATAATAGGGAAAATGACATTATTCAGGTCATTCCTCAAGAAAGGAATCGACCGATTATATATGATGTATGGTGTGAACCAGAGGAGCAATATAGAGGTCTTCCCGTATCATTCTATGCAGATGTTACAGATGATACCGGCATATATGATGTTAAACTAATTGTAACCTATCCAAACGGAACAGAATGTGAATTCTTAATGAAAGAAATTGGCACTTTTTATCACACCTCTATAGTATTCAATGAGACAGGTACCTATGAGTACCTTGTAAGAGTTAGAGACAATACCTTCCTAAAGAATGAGAAGGTATCTGAAAGAGGTACATTTGAGATATTCGAGGATATTGTAAAACCAGATATTGAGAAAGTATGGGTAACACCAAATGTTCAGATGCTAAATAAAGAAGTAAAAATAAAAACAATCACTTATGATAATACAGGAATAGAATCTGTGCATGTAGTGATAATATCGCCTGATGGAACAAGAACAGAGCATAAGATGGAGGTAGGCAAAGAGGGGATATACATGACATCGCTTTCCTTCAATTTATCGGGCAAGTATACCTTCTTTATAACTGTCCAAGATCAATCAGGAAACCGTGCCTGTTCAGACCTTGGTAGATTCTGGATAACCTCTGATCTAAATGATACAGATGATGATGGTATTCCAAACTGGTGGGAGGATAGATACGGTTTTGACCCGTATGATCCAGAAGATGCGTCTACAGATGAAGATGGGGATGGTTATAACCTACTTCAAGAATATCGTGGCGGTTTAAATCCACTACAATCCAATACAATATTTGGATTCTCTCCGAATGAATTTTTGATGGTTTTAGTTATCCTCTCTATGTTGCTCATAATAATAGTGCTTCATTTTGGAAAGAAGCTATAGGTGATGCCTTACCCTTACAGCTTCTCCTCTTGTAGCATCTACCATCTCCTCTCCATTCATCCTTGCAACGCCAACAGCATATAGATTGTCTTCTTTCAAAATTACCACTTCATCTCCTACTCTTATATCAGCATCTGCATCATCTATACCAACTGCTAGGATTGATCCCTTTACCTTGACGTTTCTATCTACCTTAACCAAGCTTCTTTTCTTTGAAACCAGAATCTTTCCCCCTTCAATTGTGAGAGACAATAATCCTCTCTTTTCAGAGAGAGAAGCAATCTGTTTTCCATTGACAATTGCCCTCAAAGCTGGATACCTACCTTCTACTTTACAGCCATCTGGTATGATTTCCTCTGCTATATCTCTACCAAACTGATACTGAGCTATACATCTCAACGTTTCTTTGAATCTTTGTTTTCTTATTCTCTCATATTTGCCAGTGTACTCCTTAAGAGTTCTTGACAAATTTTCCAGTGATTTTTGGGAAGTAGGATGATCATAATTTGTATATATAACATCCGGAGTGACCTCTTGTACAATATCATTCAAAGCTTCTGGAAGATGGGAAATAATCACATCATAGGAATTTATTTTAATATATTTCCTGAGAATATACTTGATCATCTCTTTTTCTTCTGCATACCATTGCCCAGTAATAGGAATATCATAACTGTTTGCTGGATAGACAATCTCAAGTTCTCGTGGCACTACACCCAACGGTGAGGTCACTATAACCTCATGTACAACTCCATGGTTGCCAGCTGAGAGCAATGCTCTTCTAAATAGATTATGTGACTTTGAGAAAGAGTAGGGTTTTTTTGAAGAACAAGGGAGAAGAAGTAATATTCTTGTATTCTTTGGCTTTCGATATCTCTCAATAACTCTTCTTCTGAATCTTACCACTTCCGGATACTCTATTGCATTTCTATACACTGCTATTAGTGCCGAGTTTTTTGTTATTGCCGCTCTTTTTTCAAGGTAATTGTAGTATCTGCTATGTAAAATTCTAAATTTCTCTACTAGATGTGGAGAGATAAGAATTCTCTTTTCAACAAGCTCTCTCAGTTTTCCAGTTTTTATTGCATGTTTTACTCTTATCATCTCCTGTATCATCATATTGTAGTTGTGTCTGAGTATCCTATTGTCTTTACTGCTTCTGCATGCAGGACAGGAGCAAAGATTTTCAGGAATCTCGTTTTTGTGGTAGTATCCATCTGGAAACAGATAAAATCCTCTCCTAGCCGCCAGGACAAGAGATATAGAATCAACGATGTCAATACCAAGATAGACAAGGAGAGAGAGGTTTGAAGGATTTGCCACCGCAGGAAGATGCAACAGAGAACCATATCCAATCTTTTCTCTGAGTAATATAATATTTTTAAGAAATATCTCCGACTTTGGAAAGAGGTATGGTGCATTTGCAAGAGTGAATATCTTTGCGTTTCTATTGTTTATGTAAATATGTCCCTCCTTGTTTCCAGATACTATACACCAGTGTTTTTCATCACTAATGTCACTTTGATGGAAGTAGGAAGGCATACTTGCAGGATAAGTAAAGATAGCAGGTATGGTAAAATCAGCATTTTTATTTATTTTATATTGAAAAATCTTATTTCCAAGGGGTTGTGCTTGAACAATCTCTTTATTGTCTTTGGGGTTTAAACTCCCTACAATGCTTGCATAATCTGGTGGTTTAGATAGCTTGGTAGATACAAACATTATGTTGGGAATCTCTACCTTTTTCTCGTTTATCTCCAAAATACCGTATCTTGCTGGTCCATCTCTGTATTTTATTTCTACCTTCATCTAATTCCCTGCATCGCCAAGAATATCTCTTATGCATATCTCTATCAATTGTTCTATGCTCTCCTTTGCATCAAGAATCATAAATCTTTTATCGCTCTCTGCAAGATTTAGATAATTCTCCCTAACTTTCCTTAGAAAATCTTCTCTTTCAAAGGATTCAAGATTGTTTCTATCCTTTATTCTTGTCAGTGCATCCTTTACATCTATATCGAACAGAAAGGTTCTATCAGGGACAAGAATAAAATCTTCAGATATATTTTTCAAGAAATCCAACGGAGAGGGCAAGATGCTTTCAAGCTGAGCCGATTGATAGGCATAGGTTGAATCCATGTATCTGTCACATATCACGATATACCCTTCCTTGATCCACCTTTTTATCTCCTCCACATGATTTGCCCTGTCTGCCATGAAGAGGAAAGCAATTGTAATGGGATTGCATCTCTCTCGTAAGCAAACTTCAATACATTCTTTTATGCATTCATTGTAAGGTTCAGAGGTGAGCATTACTTTGTAACCAGCTTTACATAATCTTTCATGGAGTTCTTTTGCCAATGTTGATTTTCTGTTACCTGTTATAGCAATAACAGGTATCTTTT
>CAYUOG010000056.1:0-5055 GCA_964446335.1 uncultured Thermoplasmatales archaeon | reverse complement strand
ATAGTTCTCTTTGTTATGGTTCCTTTTCAGGGTTCTGGTGGTCTTGTTGGTTCCATACTCGGTAGATTGCTTGGAATGAAACCTTGGAGGACATGGCTGGCTGTTACAACAGGTGCTGTTGTGGGTTGTTTATCGATGGCGTATTTTGCAGATATGCTTAAGACTCTACTCATAAAGAATTTGATACTTGGACTGGCGTTAGTCATAATCATAGCACTTGTTATTATCTTTTACAAGGTAGCCAAGAACATCAACAACAAATAAAATCATTTATCAAATACAATTCCAAACTCCATTATTTCTCTTCCAACTGATGCATCATCCATAGATGCTAAAAACTCTTTTTCTTTTTTGAAGGGTCTATTTTTTAGAATTCTTATTGCTCTTTTCTTTCCAATTCTAGGTAGAGCCTCTATAGTTTCCCTTGGCAATGAATTTATTGGAAATGGGTAGGGCAGAGCAGTTATTGATCTAAATCCGTAATCTATGACTTTCACATCTATAAACCTTCCAAGCTCAAGTTCTCCAGGTATTCCTACAAGCAGCGGATAGCTTCCAAGTTGTCTTGCAAAAGTCGTTTTCCCTTTATGTATTTCAGTATAAACATACTTCAGGATCGTACCTTTTGGTACTATCTTTTCAAGCATTGGCCTATCTATAGTTTCTCTGACCAACCTTTTAAACCTCTTGAAATATTCTTTATGTTTCCTTACAAGCTTATCTCCAATATCATATATTCTTGTTCCTGGAAATGGTATAATCTGCCTGAGATTTATTCTTCGCACAAGCAGGTTCTCTTCCATCAATCTTTTCAACAGTTCATAGTCATACTCAAATGTCCTTCTGCTCTCTCCATTTAGCCCAAAAACGAAGTTCAGCCCAGGCAGAAGTTCGGGAAGACCATTATCTCCTCTTGTTCTGCCAACCTCATTTAGGATTCTAACAGCCTTTATCACATCATCAGGATCAGCTTTAAGATTATTCTTCTTAATTACCTCTGGATCCGCACTTTCCACACCAAAAGCGGCAACATCTCCAGAGGTATGGTAACGAACTATAATCTTGGCTATTTCTTTACACTCTTCAGGATACCTTGCTATTGTACCAGGATTTGCATTGTCTATATGCAACGTTTTTAGATCAGGAGCTACATTTCTTATTCCTGAAAACAGTTTTTCTATAGCCTCTGGATTTGGTTTTGGAAAATCCAGTTCTCCTACTCCCTCACTCATGTATGAAAATATGCAAGGCTGATTTCCAATACGAAAGTGTTTTATGCCTGTATTATAAAGTGCTTTGATCTCATCAATAATATCTTTAATCGGTCTGAAGTCAGGAATGCCCTTCAACGGTTCTATACAAAAGGAACATCCGCCAGTTATTGCTCTTGGACAACCTCTGTAAGTCTCAATTTCTGCGATGAGATAATCTGGAAAATTGGGATGCTCTTTGACTATATTTGCACCTTTTATTGCAAAATCTCTTATTTCTTTAGCAGAATCTCTGCTAGCATTTGGGTCAACTGCATCCACATTGAACCGCTCTAGAATGAGTTGATTTATAATTATCTCTGGATCTCCTTTGATAATAAGATCAAAAGACTTCTCCAACTCTCTACTATTAAATGCCTTTTTACCACCCGATATCCCGAATCCATGTCTTGCAGCAGGTCCACAGAGTATTTTTATTGGTTTTTCTAATCCGTTCAAAAAGGACAATTCTTTTGGACTTGCAGGAAAACTAGATAGATACCTGCCAGGTACAGCCATACCCGCTATGACTACAATTACATCTGATATATAGAGCAATTTTACCTTTTCATCATTTATTCTAAGCTGATCTATAGTGAGATAGTGTACCTCTTCTCCAGCATCTAATATACTTCCAGCTATGTACCTTGGATATGGGCTTATATAAGGTGGAACACCAAGACAGGTAGGTTCATCTACATATCCATCCAGAATAGTTATCATTAAGATGAAATAACTCAAGAAGTTTTTATACGCTTTCCAGGAGATACATTTATAAATACCTTTATAATCCGCCTGAGAATTAAGAGGGTGAAATTATGATAAAAGCATACATTCTCATCCGTGCTCGGGTAGGGAAACTGGATAACATTCTGAGAGAGGCAAAGAAGTTGAAGAATGTCGAGAATATTGCAGTCTTGGCAGGAGATCATGATATTATAATCAAAGCAAAGGTTAAGGAGATGGAGGATCTGATGAAACTAACGGATGAGATACAAATGATAGATGGAATAAAACAGACGACAACACAGGTTGTTGAAAAAGAGATTAATCTATGATCTCCATAAAGATTAGAAAAAAACAATTATTCTATGTACTTGCCATACTCTCTTCCCTTATTGCCGCTGTAGTTACAGGTATAGATAGTTGGATCACACATCTGTTTATTGAAAACTACTCCTTTGAGAAAGTGCCATGGCTATTTGGTTTCTCTGCATTTATCGTTGGTGTTCTAGTTACATTTCTCCTATGTTTATTCTTTTCAATTCCTGTAAAAGGTAGAAGCATAGGTTCTATTCTGGTTGATCCTTCTTTTAGTCGTCTTCGCTTGATACGTGCTGAGGAGCTTAAATACCATATATTGGCAGGTTTTGGTAATGCAATTACTACGATAGGTTATTTCTACATGCTATCCATAATGACTGACCCATCTGCAGTTCTTCCCTTCTATCAGGTTGTTATACTTTATCTTTTGATGGTTGAAATCATAGCCGAAAAAAACTCACCAACTTTGGTGGAGATACAATCCTCTGTTATTGTAACATTCGGTGCCATTCTTGGTTCCATCTCTTTGAGTGGGAGTATTGACCTTACTGCCATGGCCATTATATTCTTGATTGTAAACCCAGGATGGGTAATCTTATCCATATATCAGAGGAGATTAAAACTACTTAGGATAAATGACAGGCCAAATGACTCTTTGAATATACGATTCTGGAACCTCGTGTTTACATTGATCTTTGTCACATTCTTTATCCTAATGATAGATCAAATCAATGGCACGTCTTATCTTATGGAGAGCATAGATGCATCCCGCAGATTCTTTTGGTGGGTTGCATTATCAATGTCTGTAACCTTCTTTTCATATGTATTTTATATAAGAGCGCTTGGTATAGGCAAGGCAAGTATCACTCAAGCCGTTAAAGCAACAACTATAATATTTACAATTCCTGTAACCTTTGTATTAAGCTTCTTTATTCCAATCTCTCTGCCAGATACTCCAGTTTTATGGCTAATAAAAATAATGGGAATAATACTGGTCATACTTGGCATACTATCATTTGCATTAACTCAAATTAAGGCATATGTGTTTATACGTGCACAGCCTGGAGTAAAACTATCTTCACTTCTAGAAGAGATATGGAACATAAGAGGAGTAGACTCTGTAGCTGTTGTTTCTGGCGGGTATAATTTAATTGCAAAAGTAAGAACAAGAACGTTACTTAAAGGATATGAGAGGATCATAAGGAAGATAGAGGCAATTCCAGGAATAAAGGAATTCAGATGGAATTCCATACTTAAGGAATGGGAGAATATCTAAAGAAAAACTATTTATCCAACTCATCTCATGCACCTTGACATGAAAGATAAACGTTTGGAAAAACTGGCGGATGTTTTGGTTAATTACTCTCTATCAATCAAGAAAGGGGATCTCTTTATTATCAACGGAAGTACATTAACTATACCTCTAATAAAGGAGGTTTACAAAAAAGCATTGATCGCAGGTGCACATCCTCATGTCAGGCTATTTGATGAGGATTTTAGCGAAATGTTCTACAAGTATGCCAGTGATAGGCAACTTCGATATGTATCACCTATATCAGAATTTGAAGTTAAAACTGTCGATGCAAGACTAACCATACTAGGACCAAAGAATACAAAGCATCTGACAAACATCGATCCAAAAAAGCAGGCAATAGTAAGTAATGCAACTCAAAAATTACACCAAACCTTTCTTGACAGAGCTGCAAAAGGAGAATTGAGATGGTGTCTTACTCAATATCCAACACCTGCTGCTGCGCAGGATGCAGAGATGTCACTAGAAGAATATGAGGATTTTATTTTCAAAGCCGCACACGTTGATAAGAGAGATCCAATATCATACTGGAAGGAAATGAAGAAAAGACAGGACAAAATCGTAAAACTGCTTTCATCAAAGAAGATACTGAAAGTCGTTGCGAAAGATACAGACTTAACTCTTTCTGTTGAGGGAAGGAAATGGATTAACTGCCATGGCAAAGAAAATTTTCCAGACGGAGAGGTATTTACAGGACCAGTTGAAAACTCAGCAAACGGTTATGTAACCTACTCTTTTCCAATATCTCATGGCGGAAGAGAGGTTGAAAATGTGAGATTAGAATTCAAAAATGGAAAGGTTGTAAAGGCAAAAGCATCTAAAGGTGAAAAATTCCTCAAATCCATGCTTGCTATGGATGAGGGAGCATCAAGAATTGGGGAATTTTCTTTTGGAACGAACTATGGCATAAAGAAATATACAAAGAATACTCTCTTTGATGAAAAAATAGGAGGAACCATACATATTGCTGTGGGTAGTGGCTACCCTGAAACGGGTAGTAAAAATAGGTCTGGTTTGCACTGGGACATGGTTTGCGATCTGAGAAAAGGTGGAGAAGTTTATGCTGATGGTGAACTAATTTACAAGAACGGAAAATTTTTGGATATTTAAATAACAACATTTGACTTGGAACAGCAAAGTCCGTAGGTTATAATTCCCGTAGATTGTTGATATTTGTTTTTGACCAATTCTCTATAGCCTCTCTAACCATCTGAAATCTAGGAACAACAGAAATCAACTGTCTCAGCTCTTGATTCCATATTTTCCCCTTTTTATTCACAGATTCAAAGAAGTCTTTTACACTAAATTTCTTATTATAATATGAGAGTTTTTTATCTATCAGATTAACATCTACATCTATTTTTTTCCTTATAAGAAAATAAAGATCATATAGGTCTCTTGCTCTATCTCTAGTCATTATAGCTCTTATCTTTTCTGCCATTATCTCTG
>CAYUOG010000055.1:0-5058 GCA_964446335.1 uncultured Thermoplasmatales archaeon | reverse complement strand
GCCTTGAATATATCTCCCGACATCTTTACTAAACCTCTCGACAAATCTCCAACACCTTGGTGTTTATGATCGTATATACCCAAATCAGTCTGACAGATGTGCTTTACAGAAATGCTTTTGTAAACTTCTGATAGAATACCAATTTCCAGCCCCCAATCTGCTGGAAGGTTGAGATCAAGAGCAACATCGCTTTTTATTGCAAATTCACCAGATAGAGGGTATCTGAAGGATCTCAAATAGCTCAGAAAGCCAACTTCATATCCAAGCTTCTCTATAAGAGCTTCTATGAGTGGTTGTACAAATAACCTGGTAACTCTACCATATAGAGTATTATTTCCTATGCGTGCATAGTATCCCTTATTGAAGGAATAATCTAAAGAAGGTTCAATGAGTGGATAGAGTAGTTTTGCAGGAAGATACTCATCATATGTTATAATATCAGCGTCATGTAATGCTATTGCATGTGATCTAATAGTTGCAATACCTAAGGCAATCCATACGTCTCTGCCTTTTCCCTTGTATTTAAGAATATCCAGTTTTTCATTTTTTAGCTCCATCAATACATCTCTTATTGATGGACCATTGCACCATACGATAAGATGCGGTATATCTATCCTCGAAAAAGCCCTCACAGTCTCTCTGTATTCCTTTTCATTCTTTGCTGCCAGAGCAACAATAATCTCGTTTATGTATGTACAGTGATTCAGCTTTTCTATAATTCTGTCTGCACTCTCTCTTTTGAGATCATCATAGAGCATTGGTACAATAACAGACAGAGGACGATCTTCGGAATACTCTTTTATCTCTCTTTCCAGCCTTTTGTTATCAACCTGCAAATCGTGCAATGTAGTGATTACATCCTGTTTAAAATCCATGGTTTCCCCTTTTTATAAAAAGACCGCAAGGTTTTTTAATATATCGCATTAAAACCTGTTTATTTAAATAAAATAAATATAAAAAATTATCTATATGAAAATGAAAGGATCACTCTTCATGTGTAACCTTTTTCCACCCTGCTCCTCTATAATTTTTTCTGCCTTTTTCAATTGCTTTCTTGACATTCCTGTTCTTATTAACAACAGATGATCATCCTCGTATACTATCATCATGCCCTTTGTATAATCTATAGTTGCCTTCATAAGTTTACCACCATCACGAAGCCAGATCCACATGTGCACTTCGGGCTTTATTATCACTAGATCACCTCCAATTTTCTTCAATATAAATTTTATTTTAATCTATTAATAAAGATTTGTGTACAAACCTTATCAATCTTCCAAAAACGATATATATGGCAAAGGCATTTTCATCTGATGGGATGCATGTAAATCCTAAGAGGTGAATTTAGTTATGGAGCGTATAAGAACTGGTGTAGAGGGTTTGGATGAGATTTTGAGTGGAGGTTTTCCCAAGGAGAGCATTACACTAGTATCTGGACCGCCGGGTAGTGGAAAAAGTATATTCTGTTATCAGTTTATCAGTCAGGGTGTCAATGAGGGCAAACGCTGTTTACTTGTCACGCTTGATAGAAAGGTAGATAAGATAATAAGTCAAGCAGAGGAGCTGGGCTTTCCCTTCAGAGCATCTGTAGATAGTGGTATGCTGAAGATACTGTATGTTGATACAAACAAAAGATCTGCCTATGATACAATACTTAGAGAAATTCTTAATGGAGGTTATGAGAGGATAGTCATTGATTCTATCACTCCTTTGATAGAAATGCCTGTGCATCTCAAAGATACAGTGTCCTCAGATGGCATAGATTTTATAGACCCAGCAGAGTTTAATAATCTTGATACAGATATAACACTGAAAAGATTCCATCTAAAATATATTATAGATGCAATAGAATCTGCAGGAGGCACAGCTTTAATTACCTCAGAGGCACCCTTTGATTCCTCTGGAGTATCAAGAGATACGATTTCTGAATTCCTTGCTGACGGTGTCATTTTCCTTAACTATGATCCTGCTATGGACCGTAGAAAATTAACAGTCATAAAGATGAGGAACACTCCACATACACTCAAAACCCAGAGCATTGGTATAGGTGAAGGTGGTCTGAAATTGTTAAGATAAAACAGATGTTTCTTGAGTATAGGCCGCCAAAGAAGCTCAGAGCATTGTTTATAGCACACTATGCACCTCTTTTGCTAATAATACTTGTTGGACCTCTTACCTCTCTCTATGGAGTTTGGGAAATACCGCTGCCAAAGATTCCAACTATAGTAGTGGGCTTTCTTATATTTCTTGGCGGTGCGGTGTTTTTTCTTAAATGGGAATTTTTTTGGGAAAATACCTATAAAGGACAGCTTGTAACATCTGGCTTTTTTAGATACATGAGGCATCCACACTATACATCTCTTCTGATAATAAACTGTGGTCTGGCATTATTCTTTTACTCTACCCTTGCTCTTTTCATAGCAGCTATTTCTTTTCCCATAATGGTTTGGAGTATGATAGACGAAGAGAAATTGCTATTGAAGCAATTCGGTGAGGAATATAAAAGATACATGGAAGAGGTGCCCTGGAGGATGATACCGAGAGTGTTTTGATCATTAAATTTATACCTCTATCTTTTTATATCACCTCCATATTTACCCTTACAGCCAATCAATAATATGAAGGAATTCATATGTTGCTACCAAAGAAAATCAAAAGGTACTGTCCATACTGTAAGAAACATACAATACATGAGATAGAGAAAGTAAAAAAGAAGAAGGCAAGTGAACTAAAATGGGGACAGAGGAGATTCAGGAGAGTTACTAGTGGATATGGTGGTTTTCCAAGACCCAAACCAAAGGAGAGGGAAAAGGCGAGTAGAAGAATGGCTATAAGATATAGATGCACCGAATGTGGCAAGAAGCATCATGCTCCAACTATCCGTACAAAACGGCTTGAGATAGGAGAGAGTTAATATGGAAACAGGAAGTAAGTTTGTGAAGGTCAGATGTGAGGATTGTGGTAATGAGCAGGTTATATTTAATAGAGCCTCTACTGTGGTTTCCTGCCATATCTGTGGTGCTACGCTTGCCGAGCCAAGAGGTGGGAAGGCACATATAAGAGGAGAGATTATTGAAGAGATAGAATAAAAGGAATATTATGGTAAAGAAGTTAAATTATCCGGAAGAAGGAGATCTCGTTGTTGGTACTGTAAGAAGTGTACAGGGCTTTGGCGCCTTTGTAAAGCTAGAGGAGTATGAGAATAAGGAAGGTTTTATCCATATCTCTGAGGTTGCACCTGGTTGGATTAAAAGAATAAGGAATCACGTAAGGGAAGGACAGAGAGTCGTATGCAAAGTAATGCATGTGGATAAATCAAAGGGACACATTGATCTTTCTTTAAAGAGGGTAAATGAGCACCAGAGAAAAGAAAAGATACAAGAATGGAAAAACGAACAAAAGGCAGAAAAACTCTTTGAGATAGTTGCAGAGAAATTGAACAAAAGTGTGGAGCAATGCTACGAGGAATTTGGAGATAAACTCATAGAGAAATACGGCTCATTATACTCTGCCTTTGAAGAATGTGCCTATGATTGTGAAACACTGAAAAAGGATGGATTTTCCGGAGAATGGCTTAAGCATTTCGAAGCAATAGCAAAAGAAAATATACAGATACCTTTTGTTAAGATAAGAGGATACTTGAAAGTTTCATCTCCAAAATCTGATGGCATAGAGCACATAAGAAAAGCACTGAAACTCGGAGAAGAGAGTGGGTTTGAGGATGTTACCGTAGAAATCACCTATAGAGGTGCACCAAATTACATCATAACGGTAATAGCTCCTGACTATAAAATAGCAGAGGAGGAGATGAGAAAGGCAGTGGATAGAATATCTTCATATCTGCAGAAGGGCGATTTAGGAAGTTGTGAGTTTACAAGACACATGGAGAAATAATGTCAGGTATAAGGTACTGTGAGAGGTGCAGAGAATACACCCTTGAGGAGAGATGTAGGGTATGCGGTAGTAAAACAATAATTAAAAAGCCAGCACGCTTTTCTCCACAGGATCACTATGGAAAATATAGAGTTGCATTAAAGAGGATTGGAGGTAAACAAAATGGATGAAGTAATAGTTAAATATGTCACAAAGAGAAAACCTGCATTGAGAGAGCCCATATTTATAGAGGGTTTACCTGGTATAGGTAACGTTGGAAAACTAGCTGTGGAGCATCTTATAGAAAACATAGGTGCAAAAAAGTTTGCCGAGATATACAGTAAGGATTTTCCTCCCCAGGTCTTTATGAATCCCGATGGAACCGTAAAGCTGGTCAGAAACGAGCTTTATTACTGGAAAGCAAGAAGTAAAAAGCATAGCGATCTCATATTGCTAACAGGCGATTATCAGGGACTCTCTTCCAGCGGTCAATACGAGTTAGCACACGCGATTTTAAAGATAGCAAAGGATTTTCACGTTAAGCAGATATTTACGCTTGGTGGTTATGGTCTTGGGAGGGAAATAAAAGAACCCCATGTTTTAGGAGCAGCCACTTCAAAGAAGTTAGTAACAAAAATGAAAAAGTATGGTGTCGTCTTTAGAGAAAATGAGCCGGGAGGTGGAATAATAGGTGCAAGCGGTTTACTACTGGGTCTCGGTAATAAGCTCTATGGTATGGAAGGCGTTTGTCTGATGGGAGAGACTCCAGGTTATCTTGTAGATCCAAAGAGTGCAAAGGCGGTTCTTAAGATCCTTGATAAGATACTAAAAGTTGACATAGACCTATCTGAGTTGGAGATAAAAGCGAAGGAGATAGAAAACATTGCTCAGCAGCTCAGAGATTTAGAGCAGATGGCAAGAGAAAAACCAGAGGATTTACAATACATAGGTTAGGTTTTTTTGACTAATGCGAAGGTGACTATTATCAGGATTATCAGGAGAGATAGTAGTATGATAACATAGGTTGTAGGGAACGTTGTTACGCCTGCTATAATACAATCTGAAGTTTTTACGTTGCCTGCTTCATCTACAACCTTTATGTAAAGTCTGTAGTATCCATCTCCATCAGGTGCTGAAAATTTCCATATTTGCTCTCCTTTTTTGCCTGTGGTATTATACAGCTTC
>CAYUOG010000054.1:0-5064 GCA_964446335.1 uncultured Thermoplasmatales archaeon | reverse complement strand
ACATATGTTATTCTCGGAAGTAATAGATTAACTTTGTGATACAAGAAAGAAAATCTGCAGATTAACTTTATTAATTAAATTTTTCAACATATTCTTCTATCTATGTTTATGTCTCTCCTTGTGGTTGGCAATATTGCCTATGATACTATAGCAAGGGTAAAATTCTTACCAAACAGAAATCAAGCAACTTCTATAGAGAACATAATCTTGTCAAATGGTGGCTGTGCTGGAAATGTAGCTGTTGTAGCAAATAATCTTGGAGTAAAAACCTCTCTATACTCAGCGGTTGGTGAAGATTTTAGAGACTCTTCCTACCAAAAACAGCTTTTAGATTTTGGCATAGATCTCTCTTATCTTCAATACACCACTGAATTAACCGCTAGATCCTTTATATTTAGCGATGAAAGAGAGAACCAGCAGATATACTATTATCCGGGAGCATCATCAAAACTTGTTGAGAGATATGTTGATTTTGATAGATTTACAAATATCCATTTTACTGCTGGTGAGATGAGCATCTACAAAAATCTAATGGAAAAAGCAAAGAGTGTTGTAATCAGCTTTGATCCTGGCCAAGAGATGTTTCATAGGCCTGTCAAAGAGCAGATAATAGATTGTCTATCCTTTGTTTCCTATCTTTTTCTGAATGAGCATGAATACAGGTTCCTTTTAGATTTCATAGGCAGTAACGATACTAAAGATTTGTTTGGAAGGAAAATGAGGGCAATAATAGTGAGTAGGGGAAAGGACGGTACGACCCTTTACTACAGAAATGAAAAGATTGATATACCTGCTGTTAATGTAAAGGATGTAAAGGATCCAACAGGTGCTGGAGATGCTCATAGAGCGGGTTTTTTGGCAGGAATAATAAAGGGATTTGATGAAATAACCGCCTGTAAGATAGGTAATATTGCCGCGTCCTTCATCATACAGGAGATGGGTACCCAGATGAATCTGCCGAGCTGGGGGGACATCAAAAAAATATTGGAGACAGATTAAATGAACCTTTATATATTATGAGATAATCACTTATATGAGCAGAGATGAAGCTGTTGGTTCTCAACGTCGATAGAGACGATGATCTGGGGAGGAAAGCAGGCGTTTCAAGTCCTGTGATTGGAAGAGCGGAGAATATAAAGGCAGCAGAGAGGCTTGCTTTAGTAGATCCTGAAGATTCCGATGTGAATTCCACCTTTGCAGCAGTATCTATTTATGATAGTTTAAAAAAGGAAGGAAAGGATGTAGAGATTGCAACCATATGTGGAGATATTGCAGTAGGCTTAAAATCTGATCAGATCATTTCTCAGCAACTTGAAGAGGTTCTCAGTAGAACCAAGGCAGATTCTATAGTCTTTGTGACAGATGGTGCAGAGGATGAGTATATATTGCCGATCATCCAATCCAGAGCAAAGATTGTTTCTATTCAGAGAGTTACCATTAAGCAGAGTAAACTGGCGGAGGATACTTACTATAGAATACTGAAGATACTTGATGATGAAAAGGTCAAGAAGCAGTTTGTGTTGCCCTTTGCCCTTGTTCTTATAGTGTGGTCTCTATTTGCTCTATTGGGTCTTGCATCAGCAGGCTTCAGTGCAATAATTCTTACCCTTGGCGCCTATCTCTTAATATATGCGATGAGGTGGGAGAAGAGAATTGCAGTAATATGGGAGGATATAAAATCCGGACTTTTGACTGGAAGGATGTCACTGTATACCTCAAGCATTGCTGGTGTGATACTTTTAGGAAGTGTATTCTATGCATACAATCAGGCGACATCTGTTACATCTCCACCAGAACTCGAGATGTGGCACTTTGTTATCGTATTTGTAAAAAATATTGTATGGGGCATTGTTGGAGCAGGATTGCTTGCAATATTTGGTAGGATAATAGATGTTAAAGTGAGAGAAAAGAGTACACCATGGAGATACTGGGTAGTACCCTTCTCGCTCTTTTCTTTCGGTTTTATAGGAAATGCTATCTTCGGCGCACTAGATGAGATGCTGTACAGCAACTTCTCCTTTCAATTGTTTCTTAGGACACCCTCATTCCTGATAAACCTGCTACTTGGGATTTTGATTGCATCTGTTGGTGCCATAACCTACCATTATATCAAGGAAATGTTTATGATTGAAGTAGAAGAAATGACTACATAAGGCAGAGATATGGAATATAAAAACTGGTCATTATTTTATAAAGAAATTCTTCTGGACTTTGGATATTCGGAAGAGAGAGACAGAGAATCAGCAGCTATGTTAGATAAATTTCTTAATAACATGGATGCGAAAAAAACCTACCAACATCTGAAGGGTCTTTTACAGAATAAAGATGTCTTTGTATGTGGAGCAGGACCATCTATAGTGGAGAAAATAAAGAAGTATAAAAGTAGGTTAAATGAAGGAATTATCATAGCTGCAGACGGGGCAACCTCTGCTCTTCTTGGAGAGGATTTAACTCCAGAGGTAATTGTAACTGATTTAGATGGATATATTCCTGATCAGATAGAAGCAAACAAGAATGGAAGTGTAGTTGTTGTACATGCACATGGAGATAACATTGAAGAGATAAAAAAATGGATTGGGAAATTTAGTGACAGTATTCTAGGTACAACACAAAGTGATGCAAGCAGTTTTAAAAATCTATTCAATTTTGGAGGATTTACAGATGGAGATAGAGCTGTTTTTCTAGCTGAGCACTTCGGTGCAATAAGGGTTTACTTGATTGGTTTTGATTTTAATGGCGAGATAGGAAGATTTTCTTTTCCTGAAAAGAAAGATATTAACAAAAAAAGAAAAAAGCTAATATGGTGCGGAAGGTTACTGGAAGAAGTTAATCAATGCAAAGTTGTTTTTCTTTAAACCAATGAATTTAAGAGAAGGTTCGTCATTTAGCTTGTGTGAATGATATAACAGGTTGGTTGATTGCAATAGTCATAATTTCATTGTATTTTGCAATCCTACTTTTCTTAAAGAAAAGAGATTTGTTTGAAAGGTACAACCTTTCCTTCTATGGACCTCTTCTCATGTGGAAAACAAAAAAGGGAAAGGAGTTCATTAGAAAAATAGCAAAACCAAAGAAATTCTGGAATGGTTTTGCTATGATTGGAATAGTGATCTCATTCATAGCCATGTTTTTCATGCTCTGGCTTCTGGTTGAGAATCTCTCCTTGCTTCAACACGTACCAAAAAAAGAATTGCAGAATTTGCCTGGAATAAACATGGTGATAGCACTACCTGGCATAAATCCAATTCTCCCCGTTGGCTATACAATCATAGGTCTTGCTATTGCAATAGTAGTGCATGAGTTTTCTCATGGAATACAATGTGTACTTGGAAAAATAAAAATAAAGAGCTTGGGAATAATCGCATTTATTGTTCCAATGGGGGCCTTTGTAGAACCAGACGAAGATGAGCTAAAAAACGCTGATAGTAAAAGGAGGATGAAGGTCTTTGCAGCAGGACCAACCATGAATCTGTTTGTTTCTTTTCTGTGTGTAATTATGGTCTCCTTTGTTTTATTCCCATCGGTTCAACCTTCAGATGGTGCCGTCGTATTCTATGTTATAGAAGATTCACCTGCTCATGAGATAGGCATGAAAAGCTGGCAGGTTATAACAGAAATAGACGGAAGAGAGATTAAAGATTATAATGACTTTTACAGTGTAATGCACAACACAACAGCAGGAGAGAATATTTCTATTTCCTACCATTCTCTAGATGGAAAATACTATACAAAGTATGTGGTCCTTGCCGATAAATATAACTTTACCAATGAAAGCAAAGATGCGGGTATCGGCTTTCTGGGAGTGGGAATAACAGATGTTCTTGAAAGAGATCTAGAGTTATTCAAAAATCCTTTTGAAGAATCTCCCAAGGATTTTCTAATAAGATACTATGGTGCCCCCTTCATGGGATTCTTTGTGGGATATAGCCCTCTCAAAGAGCCTTTTACATCATACTACAAGATAGAAGGTATTTTTTCCTTCTTTCCATCCAATGTGTTCTGGGGCATTGTAAATACATTCTACTGGATATTTTGGCTAAACTTTGCTGTAGGTCTATTCAATGTCCTGCCCATCATTCCCTTTGATGGCGGATACATACTTCAGGATGGTGTTAAGGAGGGTATAAAGAGATTGACAAGAAAAATAACTGAGGAAAGAAGAGAGAAGATTGTTAAGGTGATAATGACAGCAATATCTATAATGACTCTTTTCCTAGTTCTTGCTCCCCTTATACTAAAATATCTTGCAATGCTTCTATTCAGCTAAGTTTTCTACAGCTATTCTAAAAGGGGTTGGTATCTTCATTCCTGCCCTTTTCAATGCTTTTTTTGCCTTCTCAATATGCTGTGGCCTTGTCTCTATGGTGATTACTGGCTGATTTGCTTTGACTCTGGCTGCAGTGCCAACCGCCTTACCATAAGCTTTTCTCATACCTTGTGATACTCTATCTGCACCTGCACCGGTTGCTTGTTTATTCTCTCTAAGTACGATATGAGGGTAGACTCTAACCTTCAAATGATAATCTGCAGAGCCAACTTCCTTTTCCATAACTCTGTTTGCTGATATACGAGCTGCTTCAAGGGCATTATGACGGATATGACAAGCTTCCTCTGTTAGAAGGGAAACACTAACTGGGAACTTCTCTGTTTTATTTCCTATGTCAAACTGGGTTATTCTTGGATTTGGAACTCCTCCCATGTACTCTCTACGAGTCGTTGCCTGACTCTTTATGTATCTGTACATCCTATTTGGTTTACGTGCCATGGTTACACCGCAGAGAACCCGAAGCTGTTTTTTATTTATAACTCTTTCTTATAATCTTTTGCCACAACCTTTAAAATGAGGTTTGAATTGAGGGTATGAAGAGAAGGCTAATAATATGAAAGATAAGAAGATTGTAATGCCTGGAGAAACCCTAGCAACTACTGAAGAACTTGTAGCAGGTGAAGGTACCTTTGAGGAAGATGGTGTAATTAAAGCATCTAGAATGGGCGAATATGTTGTGGACAAAAATTATAAGACTGTCATTGTGAAGCCTCTAACCGATATTCCTACAATTCTTA
>CAYUOG010000053.1:0-5116 GCA_964446335.1 uncultured Thermoplasmatales archaeon | reverse complement strand
TTAGGGCAAGTGGCATCTGTGGAAGCGATGTCATGGAGTGGTACAGGATAAAAAAAGCACCAAGAGTTTTGGGTCATGAAATAGCTGGAGATATCGTTAAGGTGGGAGAAAAAGTCAAGAAATACAAAGTTGGAGACAGAGTTTTTGTCTCACACCATGTACCGTGTAATACATGCAAATACTGTCTAGAGGGAAAGCATACGTTATGCAATACTTTACATTCGACCAACTTTGATCCAGGCGGATTTGCTGAGTATATAAGAGTACCAGAAATAAACGTGGATAGAGGTGTTTTCCTTTTACCAGATGAGATCTCCTATGAGGAAGGGGTATTTATTGAACCACTTGCTTGTGTCATAAGAGGATTTCGTATAGCTGAAATAATGCCTGGACAGACAATACTTATCATAGGAAGTGGCATTACTGGTCTACTTCAGCTTAAACTTGCAAAGGCATGGGGCGCAAAGAAGGTTATCTGCGTGGATGTGAGTGAATACAGAATAAAAAAGGCGATAGAATTCGGTGCAGACCTTGCTATGCATGCAAGCGAAGATATCCCAAAGAAGATAAAAGAGATAAACGATGGATATCTGGCAGATGTTGTTATAGTTTCTACTGGAGCTCCAAAAGCTATTCCCCAAGCGATAGAATGCACAGAAAAAGGAGGGACTTTGCTTTTATTTGCACCTGTCGCACCGGATGTTGAAGTACCAATAAAGATGTTTGGTATATGGAACAAACAGATAAAGATAGTTTCTACTTATGCTGGAGCTCCGAGAGACATAACGGAGGCAATAGAAGCATTAAAATCAAAGATCATAGAAGTAAAAGACATGATAACCCATCGAATTGGGCTGGAGGAGATACAAAAGGGCTTTGATCTAGTTGCTGGGGCTAAAGAATCGATAAAGGTTGTCGTTGTTCCTTAATTTATAAAAAAATAAGAAACTATATCTCTGGATATGGATCTGGCACATCTATAGTGGGGTCGGGCTCATCATCCATATATAACACGTTTTTATCCATTATCATCATTAGATAATTCTGGCATTTTCTATATAAAAAACTTGTTGTACATATATCCTCATTTAAAAACGCCCGCGTCGGGATTCGAACCCGAGTATAGGGCTAGCTACAGCCCATTTGGAGGTAAAGCACCTTTTCTAAAGGGGCTTGCTTCCGCAGGCCCTCAGGATATCCAAACTACCTCACGCGGGCATATTATTTGATTATATCAACCATGGCTACTTTTTCCAGAATAAGATCCTCATATTTATCCTTCTCTACTGTTGCCTTCTCCTCTTTGGATATGCCAAACTTGTGCATCTTTGCTTCATTTCCTTCTAATATGTCATCATTTAATTTAAGTTTCAATTCTCCTATTAATTTTTTGATATCATCCCAACTTAAAGACCCCCCTATTTTAAGATCTGGAATAGAATGAATTATCACAAGAGCAATACCTTTATTTTTCTCCTTTATGCCCATCTTTGATATTGCATCTCCTATTTGCCTGACACCAGCGGCATACAACAGTATCTCCATTGCAAGACTTTTTGTTGTATTTTTATTTTCTTTAAAGGAGCGTATTGCATGTTCAGCAGCAGATATAAGGTGATTTTTTCCATATACCCTCTCTGCATCTACTGCTTGGACAACTACATTATGCTTAAGAGAAAATTTGGATATCTTTTTGATGATTTTTTCTACATCCTTTATTTTCCCCTCTGCTCCAATTATCTCTATCATCTTTACACTTCCTAGGGAATATCGCCTATTTGCTTTTTTATAGACATTGCAACCTTTTTACCTATGTTTGGTATTTTTGCCAGTTTTTCAAGTGGCACTCCTCTTAAAGAACCTATCGTTTTGAAACCTGCGTTGTATAATGCCCTTGCTCTTACTCTACCTACATTTCTCAGAGATACCAAGTTTAACAATTCTTTCTTACATCCGTGCTTAACCCTCATTATAAGATCAGTCAGCTCTGGAACAGATTCAAATCGATATATTCTAGCGAGCTCTCTCATGGCATGTAAAAGCCACTCTGCAGTTTCTATGATTGCATGGATGTCTCCCGGTCCAACTCCATATTTAGAACTTATCTCCGCCTCTGAGACCTCATTGATCCAGTCTTCAAGTAGAGAAGCGGTCTTAAAATCGCTCAAAAACCATTCATATTCTGAATCATCAACATCAGGCACATCAAAAAGAAGTTTATGTCTTATATTATCCAGTCTATCTTCTATCCATTCGTCTCCACCTCTAATATATATTGATTTCATATCTGGTGTAGAACAGATAGCCTGCAGATAGGAATATGAGTGAATCTCTCCATAGTAACCTGCACGTTCAAGTGCTTTTCTGAGCTGGAGAGCTGAGAGAGGATCTATATAGAGAGAAGAGGTTTTTTCTCCAAAGAGAGTTGCAGTAAATCTATCATCATATATCTCTATAAAACCGTTTTTTTCAAGAAATTGAAATACTTCTTTTATGCTATCCATTAAAAGAAATGTATCTGATTGCTGGGCATAGAAAGTGGAGCTCATGAATCCAACTATGCTCTCCTTATCTCTGGCAAAACCAGATGCTATTATCGAGAGAATATGAACTCTCAGTGCAGATTCTGTTCCAAGTTTGGAAAATATTGGTTCAGGTTCAGCAAGTATGTAATCCTGCATTATTCTTCTCTTCTGCTCCTCTCTCTTTGCTATTGCTATTGCCTCTCCAATTTTATCATACTTTGGCCTACCCGCCCTTCCTGCCTGCTGTTTGTACTCAAGAACTGGAATGGGTTGCATTCCAAATCCTGTCTCATATCTCCATAGGTCTCTTATTATTACCCTCCTAGCAGGTATATTTACTCCAGCAGCTAGCGTAGGAGTTGCAACTATGCATTTTATTATGCCCTGCTTGAAACGCTCTTCTATCAGTCTTCTCTGTTCGCTTGACAAACCAGCATGATGAAAGGCAACGCCACTTTCCACACATCCTGCAAGATCTTCTGAGAGAGGAATTATCTCGTGATCTGCTGTTACTATCTTTTTGGAGAGATTTTCGAGAGATTTTTTTTCCTTTTCAGAGAGAAATTCTTTTACTGTTAATGATAGTTTTTTTGCAACAGATATTGTGGCTTTTCTAGTATTTACAAACACCAAAACTTGACCATTTTCTGAAATAGAATCTATTACTAAATCAGTTATTGCATCATTTTTCTCTTTTATTGCTTTGATTGAACCATCTGAAAACTCGACTATTCCCTTGTAAAATACTCCCTCTTTTAGCTCTACCGGTCTCCAATTCGATGTTATCAATTTAGCATTTAACCAATCTGCTATTTCTTCAGCATTTCTTATTGTCGCTGAAAGAGCCAATATCTGGATACTTGGATTTAACCTGCGAAGGCATGATATGACAATCTCTAGTGTGGGACCTCTGCTTGGGTCGTGCAATAAGTGGATTTCATCTACAACCAAGATAGAAACCTCTCCGAGCCATCCTGTATTGTGTCTCAAAAGAGAGTCTGCCTTCTCTGATGTGCATACAATCACATCGTATCTGGCAAGTCTAGGATTGGATTCGGTAAGATCTCCAGTTGAAAGCCCTACCTTTATTCCAAGTTCCTTAAACTCCTTTAGCTCTTCATACTTTTCTCTTGCAAGGGCTCTGAGTGGAACAACATAGAGTGCTTTACCTCCGTGCTTTAGTAATTTGTTTATTATTGCAATATAGGCAACCAGACTTTTACCTGCAGCTGTAGGAACAGCCATAACTAAATCATCTCCACTTAGAGCTATAGGAATTGCTTCCTTCTGCGGCGGGTAGAGATCTTCAATCCCTTGTTTTCTGAGTAAATCAATGACATCTGGATGAATCTCGGTAAACATCGGGGCAAAATAGACTGTATCATGCAAAAACCTTATGATGGATTTATTCATACAGGTAATGGTATGGGACGTAGACAAACATTGATGGAAAGATACAAGCTGCAGATGAAAGCATACAAAAAGAAACGCATGAAGGTAGATAACACTCCATATCTCCCACCAGATGGCGTAGTTTATATTATGGACTCTCTAAACCCCGAGAAACCCATCAGAGCAAGGATTGTAGAAATAAAAGAAAAACAGCACAGGAAGATAATAAAGAGTCTAGCCTGTCCAGTTTGTGGCAATGCCATGGAATGGGATGAAAAGTGGGAGGCTTTTGTCTGTGAAAAGCATGGAAAAAGAGCAATATATGAGATAGTCAAACAGAAATAGAGAGTAAGAATTGAAATTGCTTATTCTTTGGGTTTTATTATCTCTCCTATTGCCTTTCCACCCTGTAGATAGGCTTCGGAGATATCTTTACTTCTCTCGATCGCTCTTTTCATTTCTTCACTTTGGATCTTCTCTTTCTTATCAATCTTGCTAAAATATTTTCTAATTCGCTTAAGACACATACATTTAGTATATAGCTCGATCTTATCTATTTTTTCCAAGTAAGGTTATATATCATGGTTTAGACCCTGCTACGTAAAGAATTGCTTAAGGATATTCTTTAAGTATATCTTGTTATATTATAGGTAGGTGACTGACATGGTTGAAGAAAAAGTAGGCATCGTAGAGCATTTTTTTACTAAGATAAGTGTAGCAGCCATTAGGATAACCGACGGCGAGCTGAAGGTTGGGGACACAATCCATTTTGTGGGTTCAACCACAGATTTTACTCAGAAAGTAGACAGAATGGAGATTAACAGACAACCTATAGAGATTGCTAAACCTGGAGATGAGATAGGCATAAAAGTAAAAGAGAGAGTGAGAGAAAAGGATATAGTGTATAAAGTTTCAGGAGAGTAGAAATATGAAGGAGATGGCAGAGGTAAGGGAGCTTAAAGTAAATAGATACATAATAATAGATGGTGAACCTTGCAAGATAGTAAGCATAACAACTTCTAAACCTGGTAAACACGGAGAGGCAAAGGCAAGGATAGAAGCCATAGGTGTTTTTGATGGACAGAAGAGAAGTATAGTCCATCCTGTAAAGCATAAGGTTCAAGTTCCTATAATAGACAAAAGAACTGCTCAGGTCATATCTATAATGGGGGATACTGTCCAGCTCATGGATCTGGAAA
>CAYUOG010000052.1:0-5264 GCA_964446335.1 uncultured Thermoplasmatales archaeon | reverse complement strand
TCTTCACCAGGCTCTTTCATCACGATTTTGCAGTATTTTCCCACCAGCCTATCCATATACTTTCTTTCCATTTTTTCTCACCACCTTCCTTTTCGTTTCGTTCCTATTGCCATGAGACCCCGTCCCATGGTAATAGTTAACATGTATAATGTTCGCAAGTAACTATATTTAAAGGTTTCTTGGAAAAATTGTAGACGAGAAAAAACGACGAAATGACAAATTGTCACATGCTAATATATATCAATACAGAGAATCAGGTAGGAATTGTACAACAACAGTTATAAAGAAAATAATACAGACCTTAATATAAAAAGTGATAATATGAATAGGTGGGGGAGCGTAGGAATTTCAACATTCACATTCCTTGGAATTCTCTTACTTCTTGGAGCTGGTGTCTCCTCCATCCTCTTAGGTCAATCTACCGAGACATCTGAAGAATTTGAAGATGTTGCAGATGAAGTTCTCAATGAAATATCTACCTACTTTATGATAAAAAATGTCGTTGGTAGATTTGATTGTACAAATTCAAATGCGGAGCTTCAAAGAATAGTTATTTTAACAAAACCACTTATACCTACAACTGTGAACTTATCTGATATGTACGTTCAAATAAGCGATGGTAATGCTCTGATTTCCTTATCATACAATGGAAGCTACTCAAAAGCACATGGAGATATCTTTGGAAATGAAATATGGAATGAAATAGACGAAAATGAGTTTGGCATAATGATATTGACAGATTCTGATAATTCTATAGAAAACGGTTATTTGAATAAGGATCTTGTATATCTTGCAATCATAGTTCCATCTTCTTTTACCATCCATCCGAATGACCATATTGTCGTATCGCTAATACCAGAGAGCGGTTACACAGAAAACGTACATATCTCTATGCCCTTTATTTTGAATTCAAAGGTAATGTATCTTGATTATTACTAATGCCTGAAATATCGTTGCCCTGTGAATACCATCACTATACCATGTTCGTTTGCGGCATCTATTACCTCTTGATCCCTTATCGAACCACCGGGTTGCACTATGGCTTTAACCCCTGCCTCTGCAGCAACATCTACGGCATCTCTAAATGGAAAGAAGGCATCGCTGGCCATTATTGAATTTTTTATTCTTTCTTTTCCCTTATGTGTGGCTATCCATGATGAATCTACTCTGGCTGTCTGACCTCCACCTATACCCACTGTTTTTGTCCCCTTAACGAAAACAACAGCATTTGATCTTATGTGCCTTACACATTTAACAGCAAATACCATAGACTCGATATCCTCTTCAGTTGGTTTTTTCTTGGTAACGACTTTCCATCCATCTGGTGTTATCTCCTTTATATCTTTATCCTGAATAAGAAGACCTCCTCCCACACTTCTAAATACGAGCTCATTCTGCTGTCTAAAGGAAGTTAAATTTGGTAGTTCGAGTAGTCTGAGATTCTTTTTTTTGCTAAATATTTCCAAAGCCCCTTTACTGAAAGAAGGCGCTATAATAACTTCGAGAAAGAGCTTTGACAATGCCGTAGCAAGATCTGGAGTTATTTCCCTATTAAAAGCAACGACGCCTCCAAAGGGTGAGTAAGTATCAGTTTCATAGGCATCTTCCCACGCCTTCAGAATAGTATCTGCGCAGGCAATTCCGCAGGGTGTTGCATGTTTGATAATCACTGCTGCTGGATCATCAAATTCTTTAATGCAATCAATTGCACAATCAGCATCTAGTATATTATTGTAGGACAATTCCTTACCTTGTAGTTTATTAGAGTTTATTACATTGGCTTCTTTTATCATTGGAACAGCTCTGTATACTGCTCCCTCCTGATGTGGATTCTCGCCATATCTGGTTTTTTGAATTAGCTCGAAAGATAGAGTTAAATTTCTTGGAAACTTTTCTCCAATTAATCTCTGTCTCAGATAATTGGCAATCACGGCATCATATCTTGCTACATGCTCAAAGGCCTCTATTGCAAGTATAGTTCTCTTCTCTTTGCTGATCTCTCCTCTCTCCTCCATCTCATTTAGAATTTCTTTATATCTATCTGGATCTACCACTATAACAACATCTTCAAAGTTTTTAGCAGCAGCTCTTACGAGAGTAGGACCCCCGATATCTATATTCTCTATAACCTCCTGAAGGGTTACGCTTTCTCCAGATATGGTTTCTTCAAAGGGATAGAGATTGCAGACGACGATATCAATCGGAGAGATGTTGTGCTCTTCCAGAGTTTTCATATCCTCTTTAAATCTCCTCCTAGCAAGTATGCCTGCATGTATACGAGGATGCAAAGTTTTAACTCTTCCATCCAGCATTTCAGGAAAATTTGTTACAGATGAAATATCCACTGTTTCTATACCTCTTTCGCGCAGGTATCTGGATGTTCCTCCACTTGAGAGTATCTTGAAACCTAGTTTTTTAAGACCTTTTACAAAATCATCTACGCCTCTCTTGTCAAAAACACTTACAACTGCTAGCCTCTCACGCATCGTTTTTACCCAGCCATAATAGGAGACCAAAAAATAAACGTTTGGGTTTTTATTCACTCTCTATAGCTTCTTCTAAAGATATTTTTCCTTCCAAAACCTTCTTTGCCATTTCTTCAGATATTGTTATTTTGCCTCTGCTTAATATCCTACTCTGCCTCTGTATATTTCTTATTTCTCCCCTAGTCGGTTTTTTTGTTTTTATGCTTTCGAATATTTTACCTGGTGTTCCTCCTATTTTAACAGCAGCTTGTTTATTTCTCTCTTCACGGGAAAAACCTGTTTGTGGACTTGTTTTAGTTTCATCAACGATCTCTATTGTTATATTCAGAGGGGTTAAACCTCTAAGTAATCTATCTCTATACATCCTCGATCCATGCCCAATCCGTATTGTTTTTTTATTAGCCTCAAAGTTCTCTACCAATCTCTTTATTAGATTTAAAGCATCTTTTACAGACGCTGCGCACCAGCTTTGAATTACATTCCCATCTCCAATTAGCGCTATCCCCGGGTATTCTCCAGGATCTATACCAATGACGAGTTCCTTGTAATATTCTTTTCCCATAAGTATCTGTAATGCTTTGTCTAAAGCGTCGCTTATTGTCCTAAAGTTGTCTGCAGCAATAACATGTTTACAGGCAACCTCCCTTTTTTCTAGCGATGAGGCAATAACAACACCTACTTTATGAGAAACTTTTTCTGGTTTAGATATTACAACAAATTTCAACTTTCTTTTGTTTATTTCATCTATCAAATCATGGTAGAGCGAGAAGTTTTTTGTGTAAATACCTATCAATTTCATATTTGCAAACTCCTTATCTTTCCCATGGCATTCTTTCGTCAAGGTATTCTGTCCAAAATTCTCTTAAATCTTCGTTATCAAACAAATTATCAGATAAAATAATATCAAAGCCTTTCTCTGCTATTTCACTCTGAATGCTCTTTCCAAGACTCATAGTCGGTAGTTTATCCTTCAGAAAAACCATTGGTTCTCTATATTTTCTCCTCACTTCAACATACCATCTACCATCTTTGAGATAAGGTCCTTTTACAACATCTCTGCGTTTATCCCATTTCTCTCTGAAGGATTTTACGTGCTCTCTCTCCCTATCTGGGGGACCTCTGTGTAGTGAGGTTTCTGAAAGCAAAACGTCTTTTAGTTTCAAGATTAGATATATATTATCTTGCTTTACAACAAATCTGGAATCGAGTATCTCAAAACCCTCTTTCTTACAGCATTCTACAATTCTCTTGAGAGATTTTCTGATTTGAGGATAGAGATTATCTGAGATTATGTCTGGTTTTGGTATCTTTATTCCAACAAAATTGGATTTTGACAGTTGTTTTTTAATCTCTGATGGAGAAAGTGGCTTAATCTCATTTGGAAAGAAAAAAGTCATCTTTGGTTCTTGTAGATAATCTCTACATGCCCGTATGAATAAAGAAAGTTTTTCTTTGGAGAGAGCCGAAGCAACATTTCTGTTTGGATCTACTGGATCAATGACAACAAGAGGATCAGAAAATTCCTGGGATTGCCTATCTCTTATCTTTATGACTGTTTTGCCGATCTCCCAATTTTTAGCATTTTTTAACAGTCGCTTAAAAGAGCCGTATTTTATTATTAGAAGCTCACAGAGATAACCTGAGAATCCTTCCACCTCCGCCTCTGCTCCATAGCAGCCTATACCTTTCAAAAACTGTTTGAGCAATCTAACCTGATTTCTTTTCCATATCGGAAGATTCTTCTTCACAAACTCTGTATGGAAAGGAGTTCTGTCAACTGCAGATAACTTTTCATTGATATTTTTTATCCTGTAGCAGGGCACTATCTCTGCGTCAAAACCATTAAACTTTCCCCGTACATAGGGATGCTCAGCATATTTCTCTTCTCTCTCAATTAGTATAGCTCTTCCTATAGATAGTCCCTGTTTTTCTAGAAGATCTCGTGGTGTAGATTTTGGAAAAAGAACAAAGATATCTATATCAACCGAATCTCTCAGATATGTGTCCTTTGCTACTGAGCCGACGAGTAGAGGGTTTGCCTCTATTCCTTTCTTACTGCAATAATTCTGTACTCTCTTTATTAGCTCCACTACAGTCTCATTTATTGCCTTTCTTTCTCTGAATGATGGTGTAACCTTTCTAATTACTTCCTGCTCAATGCTGTTTGAGTAATCTACAATTAAGGATGCGACAATAAAAACAGCTATACCTCCAATAACGTCAATAAACCAATGTATAGCAAGATAGATAACAGATATAATGACTCCGGCCGCAGTAACTAATGTAAAGTATTGATATCGCCTGTTACTAACAAAAGAGGATGATTTTGCTATGAGTAAAGCCATCGCAACATGAAGGGACGGAAAGCAGTTGTTGTATGTGGTTGTTGCATAGAAAAAATGTTCCATTGAAGGGATTGTGTTGCTAAAGGCAGAATTTAGAGAGTAGTAAGTATATACATTTGTTACTGGAAAAAATAGGTAAAAAGGTAGAGCGATTGTGTATACAATAACAAGTCCTACAGCAAGCGCTCTCAATGCCTTTCTCTCATTATTCAGTACAAACAATAGCGGAGAGAACCAAAGGGTAAATGGATATATTATGATATAAATAATTATGAAAAGTAATGTTAAATAAGGAATCCAGTGGTCAGCAAACCATTTAACAGAGTCTCCCTCTATTGACTGAAATAGAATAGAGAAATCTCTACCAACAAAGTTTGTCGTATAGCCATCTATAAAATTGACCTCTATCAAATGGATGATGACTACAAGGATA
>CAYUOG010000051.1:0-5534 GCA_964446335.1 uncultured Thermoplasmatales archaeon | reverse complement strand
AACCCTCGACATCACGGTCTTCAGCCGTGCACTCTCCCAACTGAGTTACCGAGGCACTATCTTAACTCAGCTCAGATAGTATGTCCTCAATATCAGAATTAATATTCGTCAATGCCTTTTTGAGAGTTTCTATTGCCTCTTTGAATTTATCTGTTACAATGGCTCCTTTGGTTGATGGTTTTATTATGTTCTTCTGCTCGAGTACATGAAGTGAGTATCTGACCATATGTTGAGGATATCCTGTAATCTCAGAGAGTCGTATTATACCTATGGGACCATTATGCGCAACTGCATTGAGCACTTTTACATGACGTTTGAGAATGTCTATCTCAGAATCTATTACTGAAGTAAGATCGTATTTGTTTTTCTTGCCGTCAGGCATCTGTGCTCCTCCAGATAAATACCATATTACAATTTTATATTTAAGCTGTTCGAATTTCTGTAAAAGGCATGCAAAAAATATTTCAACCAATGGTTTGAATACTGCGTTCATGCTCAGACTTTATACTCCGGGTAGGATACTGTTTGGTCATGGAACCTTCGAAAGGGCATTAGGAGACTGTGATCTAATTGTGGTATCACCCTCGATTAAAACAAAGATAATGCAAAGAATAGAGAAAGATGCTGAAATCATCGAGTTTAAAAGGAGTAGTAAAACAGGTGAACCATTGGAGCAAGATGTATATAACCTAAAAGATGTTCTGGAGGAATTAGAGTCAAAAAGTGTAGCTGCTGTTGGCGGTGGCTCAGTAATAGATGCCACCAAACTTGCACTTGTTTTAATGTTTAGCAATGGTATTGACCTAAAGACTATGTATGCCAGAGGAGTACCAAATATAAAAAGAAAAATTGATCTCATTGGTGTAGAAACCACTGCTGGCACAGGAACTGGCATATCGGCAGCTGCTGTTGTAATAGATGATGAGAAAGTAAAACATGGATTGGTTGGCGAAGCTCTGATATGTGATAAGGCGATCTATGATCCAAGCCTAGTAATCAGTATGAGTAGAGAAACCGCTGCTTATTCTGGCATGGATGCATTGACACATGCTATTGAGGCATATACGTCAACAATAGAAAATATGCCTGCTGATACCATGGCTCTTAAAGCAGTTGAACTTGCTGGTAAAAATATAGTAAAAGCCGTAAGTGGTGATGAAAAAAGCAGAGAAATGATGCATTATGCAAATATGATGGCAGCAATTGGTTTCGCAAACTCAAGACTAGGCATCTGTCATGCACTGTCTCACAAAATAGGAGGAAGATTCAACATACCACATGGCAAGATTAACGCTATGTTGTTGCCACACATAATATCCTTCAACTCAACAGTTACAAACAGATACAACGATATAGCTTATGTGCTTGGGTTAAAAACATCACAAGATGTTGTGGAATGGATTGAAAAAATCAACAAAGAAATTGGGATACCATCTCTTGCTACACTTGGAGAAAAATTTTATGAGATGATACCTCAAATTGCCAGAGAAACAGAAAGCGATGGTTTGATGAGAACAAATCCAAGAAAAGCAAAGGCTGAAGAAATTGAGAAATTTCTGAAGGAATGGTTTGAGAAAGATGCGTAAAACCAAAACCATTTAAAGAAGGTTGACTATTCATTTATACTGTTGATAGGGATGGTTCATTATATCATTGTTACCGGAGGAGTAATATCTGGTTTAGGTAAAGGTATAACAACGGCTTCGATAGGTAAGATTCTACAGTTCTATGGTTACAACGTCACGGCAATAAAAATAGACCCATACATAAACTATGATGCAGGAACATTGAGACCAACGGAGCATGGTGAGGTCTGGGTAACAGAGGATGGCGGAGAAATAGACCAAGACCTTGGAAACTACGAACGTTTCCTTGATAAGGATATTCCAAAATGCCACAACATAACCACGGGACAGGTTTATTATGCTGTCATAGAAAAGGAGCGTAAGGGCGAATACCTTGGTAAAACTGTTCAGCCCATACCTCATGTTACCGATGAAATAAAACGAAGAATAAGAAAATCCGCAAAGGAGGAAAAGGTTGACTTTGTCCTTGTTGAGATAGGTGGAACTGTAGGAGACTATGAAAATGTGCTTTTTCTTGAAGCAACTAGACAGATGAAACTAGAGGGGGAGAGCGTACTCTTTGTTCATGTTACTTACGTTCCAGCCCTTGCTACTCTTGGAGAGCAAAAGACAAAACCAACACAACATTCGGTAAAACTACTCAGAGAGATAGGTATACAACCTGACTTTATAATAGCCAGATCGGAAAGACCTCTTGATGATGTAAGAAAGGAGAAGATTGCCCTGTTTTGTAATGTGCATGAAGACGATGTCTTCTCTGATCCAGATATGAATAACATATATGAAGTTCCTCTTCTCTTTTACGAACAAGGCCTCTCCAAGAAGATAATAGACAAATTAAATTTAGATGCAGGAAGAGGAAACATAACAAAATGGAAGAAATTCGTGGAAGAAATCAAGACCTTTAAAACACCGGTTAAGATAGGAATCGTAGGAAAATATTTTGATATAGGCGATTTTCAGCTGTTTGACTCGTATATCTCTGTCATAGAGGCAGTGAAACATGCTGCATGGTTCAACAGATTAAAGCCGGTAATAGAGTGGATAGATTCAAAAACCTTTGAAAAGAAACCAGAAAAGATCAAGATATTGGATGAACTTGATGGAGTTATTGTGCCTGGTGGATTTGGTCTAAGCGGAATAGAAGGTAAAATAAAAACTATTAAGTACTGCAGGGAAAACGATATTCCTTACCTTGGGCTTTGTCTTGGAATGCAACTGGCTGTTATAGAGTATGCAAGAAATGTATGCAACTTGAAAAATGCAAACAGCACGGAGGTAGATAAAAACACTCCCCATCCAGTGATAACCTTCATTCCAGAGCAGATAAAGATACTGCACGAATCAAGATATGGTGCAACCATGAGATTAGGAGCCTATCCCGCACATCTCAAAAAAGGAACCAGAGTCTATGAATTGTATGGTAAAAAGGATGTTGTGTATGAAAGACATAGACATAGATATGAGGTAAACCCAGAATATGTTAACATCCTTGAGAAAAATGGTTTGGTTTTTTCCGGTATTTCTCCAGATGGTTTACTTATGGAATTCATGGAGTTATCAGATCATAAATACTTTGTTGCCACACAATCACATCCAGAGTTTAAATCTCGACCTATGAAACCAGCTCCACTCTTTAATGGGCTTATCAAAGCTGCGAAGAATAAAAGTTGAGAGTATGCAATATATGCGAAGCGATATCGAACAAATAAAATCGATTGTGGGCAGATATTTTCCTTTCTATGATGTGAGAGAAGGAACAAACTCTATCATTTTTTTCTGTAGAATCGATGAGGAGAGGCTGGAGAGAGATTTTGAGTTGCTCAGAGTTGATCTGTCGCATTATAATTATATTCCAATATTGAGATATGAAGGTGGAGAGAATATCATACATGTCGTGCCAAAACCAAAACGGAAAGAAGTTTCTCTCTGGGTAAATTGGATTTTACTTATAGCTACAGTCATAACTACAACCCTTACTGGAGCATTGCTGGTAAGTGGAAAAACGACAATATGGGGTGTTTCTGATTTTTCCATGGTATTTAATATTGATACTCTATCAATGGGTTTTCTCCTCTTTTCCTTGCCCCTTCTAACAATACTCGGTGTGCATGAAATGGGACATTACTATGTTTCAAAGATGCATGGTATTAGAACATCTCTACCATACTTTATTCCAGTTCCTCCAATTTTAGGTTTTAACATAGGTACCTTCGGTGCATTAATATCAAGTAGAGACCCTCTATCTAACAGAAAGATTCTCTTTGATGTTGGTATATCTGGACCTCTTGCTGGATTTGTGGTGGCTCTTCCGATTACACTCCTTGGCGTATTGACCTCTCCTTTAGTTAGACTTGATGCCATTACAAAGGGTGGGGCATCTCTTGGTTTCTCTCTGTTCTTCTATATCCTTCATATTCTGCTAGTTCCTAAAGGATATACAATTTCATTAAATCCAGTTGCTTTTGCTGGTTGGGTGGGATTGCTTGTAACTTCAATAAATCTTTTACCTGCTGGGCAACTGGATGGCGGACACATCGCAAGAGCTGTTCTTGGAGAAAAACAGAAATACCTGGGATGGATTGCAGTACTTATACTTCTATTTACAGACTGGTTGTTTTTTGCTTTTCTCATACTGTTTGTCATTGGTGTCACCCATCCCCCACCCTTAAATGATCTCTCTCCAATTGATAATAAGAGAAAAGCCTTGTTTATCGTCAGCACCGCCATACTTATACTATGCTTTGTACCAACTCCTATCTTGCTCACATAAAGTTGATAACACTTGTACAACAATCTGTTTATAAGCAAAGTAACAAAGAAAGATTGATGAGAGGTATCAAGAGGAATCTAATCAAGGCGTTTATGAACAAGTTTGAGATGAGTGAGGAGGATGCGAAGGAGCTTGCAGATACTGTGACTAGCATTTTCAATGGAAAGGAAGAGGTAGAGGATACAAGTATAGACAAATATGTAAGAGCGTTATTTTATGAATTGCAGAGAGAGAAGCTACTTAAGGTCAGAAGAGAAGAATTCAAGGAGAAAGGAAGGTGGCTTAGAAAATATTACTGGTCAATAGATAGGGAAAACGTAAAGAGAGAGGCAGAGAAAGAAATAGAAGAGGATCCTGGAAGGACATATGCGCATCTTGCAAAGAGGGTTTGGCTTTCTAGAACAAAATACAATACATAACTAAGTATCTACGTCTGGTGGATTCAAAAGTAGATGGTACAGATAATACTCTCTGACCATTTCTTTTCTTATCTCTTCAGCACTCTTTCTCTTTTTAAGAAAATTTGAATCAAAGTATGCCAAAGTCCTTTTAGAGAACATGCTTCCAGAATTAATGTTATTTTATCTATATTTAAGGGTTTCTTTTTTTGTTCTACTTAGAGGCGAAATCCTTTTAGATTTGAGATTGTTTTGATCAAAGAATGAAAAAGGAGATTCGTATTATTGGCATAGATGATGGTCCTTTCAAGTTTGAACAAGAGAAAGTTGTTATAATTGGAGTTGTAATGCGGGCTGTTGGATACATTGAGGGAGTGTTGAGAAGAGAGGTTGAAGTTGATGGGGATGATGCAACTGAAATTGTATCCGAAATGGTAAACAGTTCAAAACATCATAGTCAACTGCATGCAATAATGCTGGATGGCATAGCGCTTGGAGGTTTCAACGTTATCGATATAAAAGTCTTACATAAGAATACAGGAATTCCTGTAATTACAATTACTAGAGACAAACCAGATCTTGAGTCTATGATGGCAGTTCTAAAGAAAAAATTCAGCGATTGGAAAAGAAAATGGGACATAATCAAAGACAATGAGCTCTACAAAATAGAAACCAAGCACAATCCGATTTATATAACATCTGCTGGGCTAAACACACAAGAGGCGGAAGAAATAATAAAGTTATCCACTATACGTGGTGTGATACCAGAGCCGTTGA
>CAYUOG010000050.1:0-5639 GCA_964446335.1 uncultured Thermoplasmatales archaeon | reverse complement strand
CTATTCTTGTTGAGGGGGGTTACTCTGTAGGACAATACACATCTCCACATCTTATTCGTTTAAACGAGAGGTTCGTGATAGATGGAAGAGAAGTAGAGGATAGAGAGCTTCTCACCACTCTAAAGACTGTAATTGATATTGCGGAAGAGATAGATGAAAAACCCACATTTTTTGAAATTTCCACTGCCACTGCCTTTGAGTTATTTAAGGAAAAGAATGTCGATTTTGCAGTTGTAGAGGCAGGAATGGGCGGTAGATACGATGCTACCAATATTGTTTCTCCAGCAATATCGATTATTACAAGTATATCAAAAGACCATTCAGAGTTTCTTGGAGATGGCATTGAGGATATCGCCAAGGAAAAGGCAGGGATAATAAAAGAAAAAATTCCTGTTGTCACCTCTGCAACAGGAAAGGCTTTGGATGTGATAAGTGAAGTATCAAAATCAAAGAAATCGGAATTGATAACCGCAAAGGGGAGATGGGAAAGAAAGGACTTTGATTTGAATGAGCAGCGCTTTTCTATACATGGAATTTTGAGGGACTATGATATAAAAACACCCATGCTTGGTAGATTTCAGGGAGAAAATATTGCTCTATCTATCCTAGCTGTGGAAAAGCTACAGATGCTGGGTATCTTTTTGCCCGAAGGTAGCATAGAGAAGGGCATCGCAAATGCAACCAATCCAGGAAGAATGGAGATCGTATCTGCAAATCCAAATATTTTGCTCGATGGGGCTCATAATGTTGATGCAATAAAAGCTCTGGTTGAAAGCCTAACTGATTTTTCGTACAATAACCTCATTCTCATTCTGGGGATTCTTAAAGATAAAGACATAAAAGGAATGGTAAAGGAAATCGCTCCCCTTGCTGAGTATGTAATCACGACAATGCCTAAAAACGAAAGAGCTTGCAAACCTGAAAAGATTGGTGAATTTGTGGCAAAGTACAATGCAGGTTGCAAGGTTTATAAAACCAAGAGCGTTAAAGAAGCCCTATCAGTAGCAAAAAGAATAGCCAGATCAGATGATCTTATATGTGTAACCGGATCATTGTATACAGTTGGAGAGGCTAGAGCAATTATTATACCATAAAGATTATTCTAGGTAGATATGAGTAATTTGGAGAGAGTTGATATTTCAGATATTGAGCAAGCAAGAAGATTTATCGGAGATATAGGCTGTGATCCAAATAGCATAGATATTATGGCTCCAAAGGCCGTTTTTAGAACGTTGGTGGTAGAGAAGGTTCATCCAGTAGATGCAATAATAATAAAGCAAGACATGCTCTCGATAGGTGGAGAAGTGGCAATTCCAAAGGATGTTTTTGAAGTGAAAGATAAGGAATGTAGGATACTTGTAATGGGAACCATGCGACAGTTGGAAGAGTTGGTTAGAAAGCTATACAGACATCATTCAAGAATAAAAAGTATTGCCAGAGAATTAGAGGATTTTGTGAAGGGAGAGTATGAGGAAGCTAAAGATAGGAAAAAAGACCTTTAGATGGGGCGAGAGAACATATATAATAGGTATACTGAATGTTACCCCAGATAGCTTCTCAGACGGAGGAAAATATCTCTCTCCAGATGTGGCTGTAGGAAGAGCTCTCCAGATGCAGGCAGAGGGAGCAGATATCATAGATATAGGAGGAGAGTCAAGCAGACCGGGAGCGGAGCCTGTTTCAGCAGAAGAAGAAATGAAAAGGGTTATTCCGGTAATTGAAGAAGTCTGCGATAAGTTGGATATCCCTATATCAATAGATACTTATAAGTCAAAAGTTGCAGAGAAAGCCATAGAGTTTGGAGTTAGTATTGTAAATGATATTAGTGCACTCAGATTTGACTCTGACATGGCAAAGGTAGTAGCAGAACATGATGTACCCATAGTTTTAATGCACATGAAGGGCACTCCAAGAGATATGCAACTCAATCCAAGCTATGATGATGTTATGCACGAGATAGTTTCTTTCCTCAATGAGAGAAAAGAGTTTGCTATCTCTTCGGGGATTGATGAGCATAAAATAATTCTCGATCCTGGTATAGGATTTGGAAAAAGAACAGGAGAAGGTATAGAGGACAACTGCGAGATACTAAAGAGACTCAAGGAATTAAAGACATTAAATCAACCCATACTCATCGGAGCATCAAGAAAGAGATTTATAGGCAATGTATGCGGAGATGGTAAGCAACTTCCAGTTACTGAAAGACTGGAAGGGAGCTTAGCTGCAATTGCAGTTGCAGTAATGAACGGTGCAGATATAGTTAGGGTACATGATGTCAAGGAGAGTAAAAGATTTCTCAGATTGTTTGATATGGTTGTAAGGTAATAACCTTTTATTCAGCAGCATTTAAATATTATAATCTCTATCAAATATACATATGAACAAAAAACTGATGGGTTTTGGAATATCTCTCCTTTTCATCCTGATGATCTTCTCTCCAGTAGTCAGTTCGAGGAGTTTGGATCATCAAAAGAGCGTTACGGTAGAGGTAAATAAAATAGGTATCAGCGGAATTAAAAAGGTCCTAACGAAAATAAGCTATGATGAGGCTTGCAAACTGAGAGAGCTTTTGATCAGACTTGATGAAGCTCTTAGCGCAGGCAACTTGCGTGCAGTTAGGAAATACGAATCTGAAATAAATGGGCTTGGAATATTTGGTGATAGCTATCAAAAAATTCCTGTTCCAATGGCTATATCATCAACAGCTGTAGAGGATGATAACATATCAAATACTCTCTGCTATTTCCATGCGGCAGGCAGAGGCACAATATATTTTACCTTCACTCTCAAATTAGTTGAAATGATCAAACAGGCAGTTAAGAATGCCACATCTCTGATCGGGGCACTTGCAGTAATTATAGCAATGATCGCCATCTTCGCTCCGATAATCATCCTTACCTATATTGTTCCTTTTAGGATGGCCATGCCTGTTGGTATGGTGCGTGTAGAGAATGGAAGCGTATCCAGTTTTGGCACAAGGGGATACAAAAAAGTGGAAGTTAAAGAAAACGAAACATTTGATGTAAACATAAGCTGGTTTACCGGAATTACAATCAATATTCCCTTTGGTAAAAGTAACGAATCTGGAAATTTCTTGTTTGTATCCGGATTTGCTCTCTCTGTAGAAGAAGGCAATCTATAATCATCTTGCTACCAAAAAGAGATTAAGTAAAAAGACATTTCTGGTTAATGTATGAATGATTTAGTTTGTCCATTGGATTTCCGCTATGGCAGGAAGGAAGTAAAAGAAATTTTTGGAGAAGAGAAAAGACTCCAATATCTGCTAGATGTTGAAGCTGCTCTTGCAAAGGCACATGCTAAAGTTGGAAATATACCCAAAGAAGCTGCAGATGAGATTGCTAGGAAAGCATCTACGAGGTATGTAAAGATCGATAGGGTAAAGGAAATCGAAGCAGAAACAAAGCATGACATCATGGCTATAACAAGAGCACTGAGTGAACAGTGTAATGGTGATGCAGGAAAATACATCCATCTTGGAGCTACAAGTTATGATATAGTTGATACTGCCAATGCTCTGCAATTTGCTGCTGCAATTTCATATATTCAAAAAGGTCTTGAAGAGTTAAGAAAGACGTTGGTAGAACTTGCAAAGAAATACAAAAAAACAATTATGGCAGGAAGAACCCATGGTCAACAAACTATTCCCATTACCTTTGGATTAAAAATGGCGGGATTTGCAATGGAAGTAGATAGACATATAGAGAGATTGCGGGAATGCGAAAGCCGTTTACTCGTTGGAAAACTCTCTGGTGCTGTTGGTACTGGTGCAGCTTTAGGTAAAAATGCCCTAAAATTACAAGAAATAATGCTTAGTGATTTGAAATTAGGTATCGAGGATGTTTCCACTCAGATTGTGGCTAGAGATAGATACAATGAACTGCTTTGTGTTCTTGGTAATATTGCAACAAGTATGGAAAAGTTTGCTACAGAGATAAGAAATCTTCAGAGAGATGAGATTGGAGAGGTTGCTGAAGCTTTTGAAGCAAAGAAGCAAGTTGGTTCATCTACTATGCCACACAAACGTAATCCAATAACATGTGAACAGATCTGTGGATTGGCGAGAGTAATACGGGGATTTATTATTCCAACCTTTGAGAATTCTATACAATGGCATGAGAGAGATCTATGTAATAGCTCTGGAGAGAGATTTACAATACCACATTCTCTAATACTAACTGACTGGATAATTTTTCAAATGAACAAGGTCTTCAAAAACCTTAGAGTTTTTCCTGAAAGAATGAGAGAGAACATAGAGAGATCAAAAGGTCTTCCTATGGCTGAATCACTTATGATGAAATTGGTTGAAAAGGGAATGGGACGCAATGAGGCACATGAACTATTGAGGAGAGTTTCACTTAAGGCAATTGAAAGTAATGAGTCTTTGAAAGAGGTTTTTAAAGAGGAAAACAAAAAACTGAAGTTACTTACAGAAAAAGAGATAGAAGATGCCCTTGATCCAATGAAGTATCTTGGAGCTACAGAAGAGATAATTAATAGAGCTGTTAAGAAAATTGAGAAAAAATAATGAAGGGAATATAATGAGAGACATTCAAAAGATGCTACTCTATCCTCTATTTCCAGTAGCAATTTTTACGTTTTTCATATTTATAATGGGTATCTATAGTAAACAAGATATTCCACCTTGGTTTTATATCACAATAGCAACAATAATCTATTTTGGATTTGTAGGAATGGTTGCTTTCGAAATCAAACGTGCAAAAACAGTAGAACAAATGACCGAAGAGGAAAAAACAGAGGAATCAAAGACTTTTTTGAAAGCATTGAAGATTTCAGTAATTGTAACTATGGTTGTTGCATTATGGATGTCCAATGGAAAGTTTGAATTTTCTTTGAATAGTTTTTTTGGAACGTTTCGTTTATGGATAATTATCCTTGCAGTAGTCTGGGGTTTACTTGAAGGATGGAATCAATTGGAAAAACGTAAGCAATAATTTTTTCCCTCTTTATGAGAGATTGTAAAAGAGTTTTTCACTTGCACCTATACAATTCCCGGATTTATCTTCATGATACCTGTGTAAAGAAGACTAAACAAAGAATACTGAGTTATAGATAAAGCCGTAATACGCTTAATAGTAATCTTTGATAAATGTGGAACGTTATCATCTAATCTCTCTACTAAATTATCAAATGATCTTCACCATTCTTTCTATATACAAATATCGAAACAACCTTTAATACCCATAATGTATTCTACCCCTGGTTTATGGACAAAATAAGGTTACTATCAAGGAATACAGAAGAAATAGTTACATTGGAGGAACTAGAAACCGTTGTTGATAAACAGAAGCCTAAAGCATATATCGGGTTTGAACCCTCTGGTGTAGTGCATTTGGGTTGGAAGATATGCACAAATAAGATCAAAGATTTTCTAAGATGTGGATTTGACTTTACAATCCTCCTTGCAGATTGGCATGCCTATATCAATGATAAACTCGGTGGAGATATAGAACGGATTAGAGCTTGTGGTAAATACATGGAAGATTGTTTTGAAGCAATGGGTGTTACCAATGTAAAATTTGTATATGCAAGCGACTACGTTAATGATCCATACTATTGGGAAATTGTCTTAAAGTCAGCAAAGGCAAACTCTGTTGCAA
>CAYUOG010000049.1:0-5661 GCA_964446335.1 uncultured Thermoplasmatales archaeon | reverse complement strand
ATTCAGCTTCCTCATCGAAGCTGAATCCTCTACCAATTTTTCTAGGAGGAAGTAATTTCGGGATAATACATTTACCCATTTTACCAGAAAATTATATATATAAGTTCTATCATTTGTCTTAAAAGCGTATCGAAAAGTTTAAAATAATAATGGGGGAATTTTTCGTGGAAGAACATAAAAAAAGTAAAAAAAGAAAAAGGCCAACTATAGAAGAGATAACCAGATGTCCAGAATGTGGTAGTACTCATCTAACAAGAGATTATGCTCGTGGTGAGCTCGTATGTGAGGATTGTGGACTTGTTATCGATGAAAATTTCATTGATCAAGGTCCAGAGTGGAGAGCTTTTGATAGTGAACAAAAGGAAAAACGTGCGAGAGTTGGCGCTCCTTTAACCTATACCATTCATGATAAGGGGTTGAGTACTGTTATAGGATGGAAAAACAAGGATTCCTATGGAAAATCCATACCAACGAGAAGTCGTGCACAGCTGTATAGATTAAGAAAATGGCAGAGGAGAATCAGGGTTTCAAATGCTACAGAGAGAAACCTTGCTGTTGCTTTATCAGAGCTTGACAGAATGGCATCTTCAATGGGATTGCCAAGAAACGTGAGAGAGACTGCCGCCATGGTTTACAGAAAAGCAGTTATCAAGAATCTAATAAGGGGAAGGAGTATAGAAGGAGTTGCTGCTGCTGCTCTCTATGCAGCCTGCAGGCAGTGTGGTGTTCCGAGAACTCTGGATGAGATTGCGGATGCTTCAAGAGTGTCAAGGAAAGAGATAGGGAGAACTTACCGTTTTATTGCAAGAGAGCTTGGATTAAAGCTTATGCCAACCTCTCCGCAGGATTACATCTCAAGATTTTGTAGCGAACTTAAGCTCAGTGGAGATGTACAGGCTAAGGCAATAGAAATTCTAAAGGATGCTGCTGATAAGGAGCTAACCTCTGGAAGGGGACCAACGGGAGTTGCTGCTGCTGCAATATACATAGCATCCATACTCTGTGGTGAACGTAGAACACAGCGCGAGGTAGCAGATGTTGCTGGAGTTACAGAGGTTACAATTAGAAACAGGTACAAAGAATTGGCTGAACGTCTTGATATAGACATAATACTATAATGGCAAAGAGAGAGGATTTTTACTACAGAGAGGCGAAGAGATTAGGGTATAGAGCAAGGTCTGCCTTTAAGCTCATTCAAATTCAGAGGAAATTCAATATTATTAGGGAAGGAGATCTTGTTCTTGATCTGGGAGCAGCACCTGGTAGTTGGTGTCAGGTTATAAGAAAGATTGTTGGTAAAAGCGGAAGGGTTATAGGAATAGATATATCACCTTTTACTCCAATTAATGATGTCGTATTCATAAGAGGGGATATTACCAGCGAGGAGACGAAGGAGAGGCTGAGAGAGATTTTATCCGGTGAGAAATTGAATGTTGTTTTATCGGATCTGTCTCCAAAAACCTCAGGTGTACATTCTCTAGATCATGCAAGGAGTATATGGCTTGGAGAGCACGCTCTTAAATATGCGGAAGAGTTTTTGAGTAGGAAAGGAAACTTTGTTTGTAAGCTTTTTGAGGGTGAAGAATCCTTAAGATTCAGAAAAAAGCTGGAGAAGATTTTCTCAAACGTTAGGTATTTTTCCCCAAAGGCATCGAGAAAGGAGAGTTCAGAGAAGTATATCATAGCAAAGGGCTTTAAGGGATGAGAAAACAACATATAACAGATACTAGTTGCGTAGTCTAATGATACGCGTTGTATCCTTTGACCTTGATGGTACTCTCATTAAAACATCCTTTGCAGATAGCTACTGGCTAGAAGGATTACCAAGGGTTTATGCCAATGAGAAAGGTGTTTCTCTTGAAAAGGCAAAGGCAATCCTGTTCAAAGACTACGAAGCCATTGGAAAGGAGAGGATAGAGTGGTATGAACCTGCATACTGGTTTAACAGATATAATCTCAAATACAGCTGGAGGAAGCTTATGGAGGATTATAAATCAACAATAGAGCCATACCCTGACGCTCTTTCTACATTAGAAAGGCTCAAAGAAAAATACAAACTGATTATCCTCTCAAATGCAGAGAGGAATTTTGTTGAGATCGAACTGGAAAAAACAAACTTCTCCCATTATTTTTCAGAGATTTTCTCTTCTGTAACTGACTTTGGTATGGTAAAAAAGAATGCAGAGGTGTATAGAAAGGTATGTTCCACACTCGGCATAGAGGAGAATGAAATGGTTCATGTGGGAGATGATGGGCTCTTTGATTATGAAATTCCAAAATCTGTGGGCGTAAATGCACTCCATCTCAGCAGAAATGCAGATAGTGAAGAGAATCACATCATAAACTCCCTAAATTCCCTTCCAGATATCATCAGCAGATTCTAGGTATTGGATCTCCTATGGGTTTGTGAAGCACTCTGTGTCCACCAATTAAAGTTTCAAGTATAACACCCTTTATATTCTCAGTAACCTCTCCTATAATTGCAGCATCCTTTCCAAGAGGATGTTTCTTTATTTCCTTCAAAACTTCTTCTGCTTTTTCCTTAACGACTCCAAGAACAACCTTTCCCTCGTTTCCTATTTCGAGAGCGTCAATTCCAAGCATCTCACAGGCTGCTCTTACCCCATCTGAGATGGGTATCTCGCTCTCATCTATGAGGATTCCTACCCTAGATTTTTCACTGAGTTCATTAAGAGTATTTGCAATTCCTCCCCTTGTAGGATCCTTAGCCGCGACAATTCCCCCAACTTTAAGAGCCTTTTCCATCAGCCCATTTATTGGAGCAACATCAGAGCTTACCTTTGATTCAAACCCATAACCCTCTCTAAAGGAAAGCAGAGCTATACCATGCTCTCCAACCTTTCCTGATACTATGATTTTATCACCTGGTGCAAGATTTGAATCCAAAAGCCACACTGTATCAAATTTTCTGTATCTCTTTACCTCCTTCATGTTGTCATCTAAAAGAGACGTTCGTACACCAATACCGCTTGTATTAACTATTAGCTCTTGTAATGCTCCTTTTTCAACCACCTTTGTATCGCCAGTTATGATCGGTACTTTTGCTTGTTCTGAAGTTCTTTTCATGCTCTCCAGCACCTTCTCAAATCTGTTCTTTTCAAAACCCTCCTCTATAACAAATGCTGCTGAGAGAGCAAGAGGTTTTGCTCCCATTACAGCTATGTCATTTACAGTTCCAGCAACTGCAAGAGAGCCTATGTCACCACCGGGAAAGAACAGAGGCTTTACTGTATGACTATCTGTTGTAAATACTATATCTCTTATCACCGAAGAATCGTCCAAATGCCCTAGAGACACATCTATGTCTGCATCTTCTTTTCTAAAATACCTTAAAATGTAGTTTTTTATAAGTCGATCCTCCTTTTCCCCACCTGCTCCATCTGCTATGGTAATAATGTCACTCATGCTAAAAAGCCTGATGCGCAATCTTTATTTATAGTATTCTATTGGTTTGAAAATGATGAGCGTATTGATTATGTGCATTGGCAACAGAGACAACGGCGATGATGGTATAGGTCCCTATATCGCAGACATATTTCCAGAGACTAAAGGTTTCACGGCTGTGGACTGTGGAGTCGTTCCAGAGAGTTTTACTCATCTTTCCAGAGATGCAGAGAGGATTATTTTAATAGATGCCGTTGATATGGAACTAGAACCCGGAGAGATAAGGATTGTTCCTAAAGATAGGATACCGACAGGGAGTGTAAGTACTCATAACATTCCTCTTTCTATGCTGATGGAATATCTTGAAATGGAGGGAAAATCCGTTATTTTGGTAGGTATACAACCAAAGAAATTAAGAGGGGAGCTAACTAAGCAGGTTAGAGAAGCGGGTAAAAAATTGATTAAGGTGATTGTGGAAAACCGCTTAGATGAACTGGAGGTCTTGAAATGAGAACTATAACTCTAATGACGGATTTTGGAGAAAAAGATACTTATGTTGCTCAGATGAAGGGAGTGATTTTGAGTATATGCAGGGATGCAAACATCATAGATATAACCCATGAAATAATCCCGCAGAATATCGAAGAAGGAGCCTTTCTGCTGATGAATACTGTTTCCTTCTTCCCAAAGAACACCATACATGTGGCTGTTGTTGATCCTGGAGTTGGTACTGATAGAAGAGGAATCGTGATTGAGACAGAGGATTTCAAACTTGTTGGTCCAGATAATGGACTACTCATACCATCTGCAAAGAAATATAGCAGATTCAGAGTTTTTGAAATCACCAATCGGAATTATCTTTATCCGTCCAAAACCCATACTTTTCATGGGAGAGATGTTTTTGCTCCGGTAGCTGCTCATCTTGCACAAGGTATAGGTATAGAGAGTGTGGGAGAAGAGATTTATGACTACGTTGATCTTGACATTTGGATGGGAGAAATAAAAGAAGATAGGATAGTTGGTAAGATATTGCACATAGATCGATTTGGAAATGCAATCACAAACATAGAAGGTAAAACAATCTCAGAGCATTTGGAGTATGGTAGTAGAGTTTTGATTTCTGTAGAGAGTAGAGAATATGAAATGCTCTTTGTAAAATCCTATGGTTTTGTTGGTAAAGGAGAAAAACTCCTTACGATAGGTGGCAACGGGTTTTTAGAGATCAGCATGAATCAAGGTAATGCATCTCAGGAGATGGAGCTTAAGGTAGGTGGCAAGGTTATAATTTCTTTATAATCGCATCTAGTAATCCATGCGCATAGTTTATGCAACCAAAGGCAGTGAATAGATCACCTTTCTTCAGATAGTATTTCGTATCTTCGTAATACTGTATCGAGAGATCTAAAATCTTTGAATTTTCTTTGTTTCTTTCAGCCTTCAGTACATTCTCCTCAAAGAGTTTTATATCCTTCTCTATACGCTCTTTCTGGTTCATCATAGAAATCTTCCCCCAAGGGCAATTGATATCAGTATGCACAGAAAGGCTGTCAATCCACCAACAACCAGCATCTGCAGGCCATAGCGAATCATACTCTCATTGCTGATTTTTGCTAGATATATACCAAGAAAAAGGAGTATTAGAAGCGTTAGGGATATGGAAACAAAGAAGGCAACATTGAAATCCAAAAAACCAAAATGAGTTGCAAAGAAGGGAGAAATCACACACATAGCGGCAAGTGAGGGAGATATGCCATCTACAGCTGCAGCAGCAAATATGGCAAAAACTTGGGATTTGTAATGAATAGTGTCTTTAAGGTCTTTCATCATCGCCTTTTCCAGCTCCTTAAGCTTTTTCATCCTCTCCGCCTTCTCTGTCATATAGGCTCCACTCACTCCAGATATTCCCATCGCAAGGGAGCCTGCCACACCAGCACTTATTATGGAGACTGGAGATTTTACGTTAGCAATGTATGCACCTATTACAACACCAAGCATAGTAAGAGCACCATCAAAGGCATTCATAACAAAATATCTACGCGATATCTCCCCAATATTGGATATCTCTGTATACTGCTTTATCCTCTCCACTATAGAATCCTCTGTCATAGTATTAAAAAATAGAAGAACTCTTAAATAATTTAGGAAGCCATTTGAATTAATCTAATAAAAAAACCTTGGGGAGATTGGTGTTAGCTTGTATAAATTGGCAATTGGAGACAGTTTAAAGAAATATAGGAATATATGGAGAAGGAGAGT
>CAYUOG010000048.1:0-5686 GCA_964446335.1 uncultured Thermoplasmatales archaeon | reverse complement strand
GGGCCCGTGGGGTAGCTTGGCATCCTTCCAGCTTGGGGTGCTGGTAACTCGAGTTCAAATCTCGGCGGGCCCATATATCTAAAATAATCACAAGGAGCCAATTCAACAAAAAACGAAAATTTCTTATATTCAGCAACGTATTCAAATCTAGGCGGAGAGATGGGATGTCACCAGTGATACAGTTTCTACTTTTTTGTCCAGGTGGGTAACACCTCCGCCGCCTCCCCCATAAATAAAAGAATTAGTTTTAAGAAGAGCTAATGTGTTTCGGGTTGTGATTGCATGAAACTATTACTCATTCATAGCGATTATGTAGAGTATGAGGTCAAAGATAAGGCAGTAAAGCATCCTGAGGAGATTAATGAGGACAGACGAAGAGATCGAATGGAAGAAGGGCTTGTAGTTTTTATTGCAGTGGAAAGTGTAGACGAAAAAGCAAGGAACGATGCCATAAAGCAGGCATATGACGAGATATCCAAAGTTGCCAGAGAACTAAAGGTTGAAAAAATCATGCTCTATCCATATGCTCATCTCTCCTCAAACCTTGCAAAACCATCCTTTGCAAAGGAAATATTGATTGATTTAGAGAATGAACTTAGTAAAGATTTTGCTGTTAAACGTTCTCCATTTGGTTGGTACAAAGCATTTAAGCTTTCGTGCAAAGGCCATCCTCTATCTGAATTATCAAGAGAAATAGTGCCAAAGAAGGAGAAAACAGCTTTAGAAAAGGAGAAGGAGATAACATCACAATGGTGCATTCTTACTCCAGAAGGAGAATTGATTGATGCTGAGAAATTTGACTTTTCAGGATACGAAGAGCTGAGACTGCTCTATGAGTATGAAAGCAAAGGTTCAAGAAAAGCTGAAGGTGATCCTCCTCATGTGAAGATGATGCAGGCTTTAGAGCTTGTAGACTATGAGCCAGCAAGTGATTCTGGAATATTTAGATGGTATCCAAAGGGAAGGATGATCAAGGGTTTACTTGAGCAACATGTCAACAACATAGTTCAAAACATTGGAGGGATGAGAGTCGAAACACCCATTATGTATGATCTCGAACATCCTGCACTTAGTGCCTATGTCAAGAAATTCCCTGCAAGACAATACATTGTCAGATCCGATGACAAGGAGTTTTTTTTGAGGTTTGCAGCCTGTTTTGGTCAGTACATGATCATGCATGATATGACTATATCATACCGTCATTTGCCACTAAGACTCTATGAGCTTACCCACTATAGCTTTAGGAGAGAACAGAGTGGCGAGGTCAGTGGATTGAAAAGATTAAGATGTTTCACTATGCCTGATATGCATACACTCTGTGCTGATATAAACCAGGCGACAGAAGAGTTCAAAAGACAATTTAAAACAGCCAAAAAATGGATGGATGATTTACAGCTTGATTATGAGGTTGCGATACGCTTTGTAAAATCATTCTATGAAGAAAACAAGAAACTTGCCCAAGATCTCGCAAAATTTGCTGGCAAACCTGTACTCATAGAACTCTGGGATGAAAGGTACTTTTACTTTGTGATGAAGTTTGAATTTAATGTTATTGATTCCATGAATAAGGCAAGTGCCCTATCTACGGTGCAGATAGATGTAGAGAATGCCGAGCGATTTGACATAACATTTACAAACGAAAAGGGAGAAAAACAGTATCCCTTCATCCTTCACACGAGCATCTCTGGAAGCATAGATCGCTGTCTCTATGCCTTACTTGAGAGGGAAGCAATAAAGATGAAACATGGAGAAAAACCCATGATTCCATTATGGCTTTCACCAACACAGATTCGTTTCATTCCTGTAAACGATAGTTTTACTGAGGATTGTAAGAGATTCATTGATGGGTTAAGAGCTCAATCATCGAATATTCTAATCAGGGCAGATATAGACGATAGGGAGGAAAGCGTATCCAGGAAGATACGGGATGCAGAAAAGGAATGGATACCAATCATAATCGTTGTTGGAGATAGGGAGAGAGAAAGTAAAACCTTAACACCAAGGTTCAGGAGCGATAGAATAGGAGAAAATGGCAAAGCCTATTCTTTGGAAGAGTTGTATAATCTAATACTTCAACATGTGAGAGATTATCCCCAAGAACCTTTGCCTGTACCGCTTTATCTTTCACAAAGACCAAAGTTTAAAGGATAAAGATATATTATCTAATAAGTTGGAGGTCTCTTTATGATAAAAAGAAAGGAGATTCAGGATTTAGTAGATTCCTATGATAAGAACAACATCACTATCGGTGTATTAGGCGGGCATTCTGCACTTGATGTTTGCAGAGGAGCAAAAAAGTATGGATTTCATACACTTGCCGTTTGCCAGAAGGGAAGGGAAAGAACTTACACTAAATACTACCGAACTAGAGAGGATGGTAGGGGCTGTATTGATGAGGCTATAGTACTTGATAGATTTTCAGATGTTACAAAACCAGAAGTGCAAGAGAAATTAAGAGAGAAGAATACGATATTTATTCACAATCGCTATTTTTGGGTGTATTTTGATTTTACAGATATCGAAAACAACTTCCTTATACCAATCTTTGGAAATAGAGGTATGCTCAAGTTAGAGGAAAGAGATGTTCCTAAAAACCAGTATTATCTTTTGGAAAAGGCTGGTATAAGATATCCAAAGATATTCAAATCGCCAGAGGAGATAGATAGGTTAGTTATTGTAAAGGTTAATGAGGCAATAAGGGGCTATGAGAGGGCTTTTTTCTATGCTTCGAGTTATGAAGATTATAAGAAAAAGTCCAAAGAACTACTTGAAAGGAAGATGATTACAGAAGAGGCACTTAAAAATGCAGTCATTGAAGAATATGTTATAGGTGCACAGATCAACTTCAATTACTTTTATTCAATTATTGATAAGGAACTAGAGATAATGGGAACCGATACAAGAAGGCAGACCAACCTTGATGGACTTATAAGACTCCCTGCAAATGAGCAACTGGAAGTTTTGAAGTATGTCAAACCTAAACTCATTGAAACAGGACATATCGCTGCTACCACTAAAGAGTCTATTATTGAAAAGATATTTGATCTTGGCGAGAGGTTTGTTGAGACTACTCAGAGAGAATACCCTCCAGGCATCATAGGTCCCTTTGCCTTGCAGGGTGCCATAGCAGCTGATCGAGGTAGGGAAGAAATGGTTGTCTTTGATGTTTCCATGCGTATACCTGGAAGTCCTCTTACACGTTTTACTCCACATACTGGATATTTGTATGGAGAGTCAATAAGCTATGGTGAAAGGATAGCAATGGAGATCAAAAAGGCAATAGAGCTTGATAGGCTAAGAGAAATAGTAACATAAATATATTGTCTACAAAATATTTTTATATATGAACTTACATTGTAATTGTAATACACTATAAATAGGTGATTGTATGATAAAAGCTACATTTATGGTATTTTTGGGTTGTTTGTTTATAATGCCAAACCTTTCCAGCTATGGCTTAGACGGAGTTGTATCAGATGGTAACCTCATGATAGATGGTGCTGAGAGTGCAAACTGGACTGTTATGTACTATCTATGCGGTGAAAACCATGTATCCTATGTCGCAAAAGAAATGCTTGATAATCTCACCAAAGTCGGTTCTTCCAATGATTTTAATCTTATAGTTTTGAGAGATGGAAATCAGCAGGGAGATTCTGCATTATATTACATAGAAGAGGGTAGAACAGTTAATCTCAATACACTCTACAGTTGGCCAAATGAATTAGACATGGGTGATCCAAACACTTTGAAAGCATTTCTAAACCTGGTTATGGAAGACTATCCTGCTAAACACTATGCACTAATGATATTATCAGATTGCGGCAGCGGTTGGCAGGGTATATGCAGAGATGCTGGTGCCAGAAATAACGGCATTCCGTTAATGACAATGCCTACTTTTGCAGATGTACTAAAGGATGTAACAAATGATGGTGAGAAGAAGATAGATGTCATTGGATTCATGCCATGCGTTACAGGCATGTTTGAGGTTGCATATGAGCTAGCGCCATATGTAGATTACATGGTTGCATCTGAAGAGCATCTATTGGAGAGGCTGGATAATGGTCAGGAGTATGTGTGGAGATATCTGGAGCCTACTTGGGATCTAAAAAACCACACAGATATGAAAGCAGAAGAGTTTGCATCGAGTATAGTGGATTACTATAGGCCATGTGATTTTCCCCTGTGGGTGTTTTATGGATATATGGTAATTGTAAAAAAAGGAGAATATGGGAGACCTGTGGAATTTTTATCAAATATACTAACAAGGACATTAAACAGTTTACCAAATCCGGAATGGCACATTGTTGCAACGCATACTACCCTATCAGCTGTAAATCTTAGCAAAGTGGATCAAGTTGCCAGAGCGATTGATAACCTTTCCTCACTTTTACTTTTGAATAAATACAGCAGTGATGTCAGAAATTCAATCATCAATGCAAGGAGTGAAGTAAGAGAATATGGAAAATCCTATGTTAAGGATCGTTCAACAGTTATACAATACATTAACTTCCCTATAGAAAAGCTTGCCTTTGATTCGTTTGTGGACCTATATGACCTTGTTCAACTTCTAAACGAATCTGTGGAAAACCAAGCTGTAAAGAATGCATGTAAAGACGTTATGCTAAAATTAAATATCGCCGTTATCGCAAACAAGGCGATGCCTAATGATGATTCGCATGGTCTAAGTATTTATTTTCCAGAAAATAAGGATCTTTATAATAGATATCTCTGGAGCGATGAGTTGCCATCTCCCTATGAAAATTTGCGTTTTTCCAAAGATACTAGATGGGATGAATTTTTGAAAGAATATCTCGGAATCTAAATTTATGATTCACATTCAATGACTCTTTTTTCAGTTATAATTTTATCAACGCTTACATCATGCTCTTCACGAGGTATCTCTGGAATGATTTGGAATTCGAAGGCAAGACCTATCTTTAGACCTTTAACCTTTTTTAAAAAATCGTCGTAACAGCCAAGCCCATGTCCTATTCTATATCCCCCCTCATCAAATGCTACTCCAGGCACTGCTACTAGCTCTATCTCAGATATTTTGCTTTCCTTTTTATGGCGTGGCTCCAGTATTCCATAAGCTCCTGGTTTAAGCTCATCCCATCTTCTGATCTCAACAGGGATTATTTTTTCTTTCTCCAACAATGGAACAGAAACTTTTTTTGGAGAGGAAAGAGCCTTTATTATCATCTCATGCGTTTTTACTTCATTATCATAAGATACATAAAACATAACATGGCTTGCTTCCTTGTATTCTTCCATTTCAAACAATCTATTCATTATGGCTCTGCTCCATGTTTCTATATCACTTTTTGGGATACTCTTTCTCAATGTCATCATCTTTTTTCTGACAGCATTCTTTTCTTCAGCAATTTTTTTATTCACAAAAATTGAAATGATACTCAATCTAAATCCTTTTTCCTTTCAAAATGTGAGAAAAGTCGCTGTCGCTCAGAATAATCCCTCTGAGCGCCTCCACAGACCCGTTTTAATGCAGCAGAAACGAATCTGCTTCGGTTTCGCGACCTCTTTTGGATACCGGGGTATCCTCCATCTCATGTCCGGACTCCCGTCCTTCAGATTGAGGAGGGACCCCTACCGATATCCTTATGTAGCCTTGACCTTGCATCTCCAATCATTAATCATGGAGACCTTCGAATCAAGGCACATATGT
>CAYUOG010000047.1:0-5869 GCA_964446335.1 uncultured Thermoplasmatales archaeon | reverse complement strand
AATCGTTTTTGACTATGGAAATAACCTGAGAGGACAGGCAAAGAAAGCAGGATTCAAAGATGCATTTAGTTATCCTGGGTTTGTTGTCGCATATATAAGACCAATGCTTGCTGTTGGTAGAGGTCCCTTCAGATGGCTTGCGTTATCTGGAGATCCTCAAGATATTATCAAGACTGATAATAAGGTAATAGAGCTCTTTCCGGAAGATAAAACTCTCGTGAATTGGATAAAGCTCGCCGAGAAACATCTCCCATGGGAGGGGTTACCTGCCAGAGTATGCTGGCTTGGGTATGGTGAAAGAGAGAAATTTGCCTTAGAAATCAACAAGATGATAAGAGAAGGAGAGATAGGACCCATAGCCATAACAAGAGACCACCTAGATAGCGGTAGTGTTGCCTCTCCTTACAGAGAAACTGAGGGAATGAAGGATGGAAGTGATGTCATTGCAGATTGGCCTCTGTTAAATGCACTTTTAAACTGTGCAGCAGGTGCAGATAACGTTGCTATACACAACGGTGGTGGTGTAGGTATTGGGCTATCTACTCATGCTGGTATGGTAGTAGTATGTGATGGAACTAAAGAGACGGATGAGAGGATAAAAAGAGTGTTTAAAACAGATCCTGGTATTGGTATAGTGAGACATGCAGATGCTGGCTATGAGGAAGCGATAGAGTTAGTTAGAAAGACAGATATAGACATGCCAATGTTGAAGTGATATTATGATAATTGTGGATGGTAAAAACCTTACAATAGAAGATGTTGTGAGAGTTGCAAGAGGTTTTGAAAAGGTTAAACTGAGCAAAGAAGCCATTGAGAATGTTAAAAAAAGCAGAGAGGTAGTGGAGAATATCATCTCAAAAGAAAATAGAGCTGTTTATGGTGTTAATACTGGTTTTGGAGAGTTGGCAAATGTAAGGATTTCAGATGAAAAACTAGATGAATTGCAGAAGAATCTCATAAGAAGCCATTCCTGTGGCATTGGTAAAGCACTAGAAAGAGATGTCGTAAGAGCTATGATGCTATTGAGATGTAATTCTCTTGCCAAAGGATATTCTGGAGTTAGAGTTGACGTGTTGAACATGCTGATAGACATGCTCAACAATAGGATTCATCCTGTCGTTCCTGAAAAAGGTTCTCTTGGTGCAAGTGGTGATTTGATTCCTCTAGCACATATCGCACTTGCTATGATGGGAGAAGGCAAGGTAGAGTATAGAGATAAAATATACGAGGCAAAGGAGGTTTTCAAAAAGCTTGGCATAAAACCAATCAAATTAAAGGCAAAGGAAGGTATAGCTTTGATTAATGGCACGCAGTTCATGAGTGCTTTGGGTTCTCTTCTAGTACATGACTCAAAAAATCTTCTCAAGAATGCACAGATAGCTGGAGCAATGAGTTTAGAGGCGTTACTCGGAACTGATCAGGCATTTAGGGAAGAGATACAAGAAGTTAGACCACATAAGGGACAGATAGAATGTGCAAGAAATTTGAGAAGATTAACTGAAAATAGCGAGATAATAGCATCTCACAAAGATTGCGACAAGGTTCAGGATGCATACACTTTAAGATGTATGCCGCAGGTTTTTGGAGCAATAAAGGATGCAATAGAATATGCGGAGAATGTTTTGAACATAGAGATAAACTCTGCTACAGACAATCCTTTGGTATTCAGCAAAACTGGAGAATGCATCTCTGGTGGAAACTTTCATGGTCAACCTCTTGCTCTTGCACTGGATTTACTTGGTATTGCTCTTACCCAACTCGGAGCATTTTCAGAGAGGAGAATATCAAGACTATTGGATGAAAAACTCTCTGGTCTGCCTGCATTTCTAACAAAGGAGAGTGGATTGAATTCTGGACTAATGCTAGTGCAATATGCGGCAGCATCCCTGGTAAATGAGAATAGGATATTGTCATATCCCGCAAGTGCAGATTCAATACCTGTCTCTGCAAACCAAGAGGATTTTGTTAGTATGGGAGCAAACTCTGCATTAAAGGCTAGGCAGATACTTGATAATGTTCAGCACATCATTGCCATAGAATTTTTGGTTACATCTCAAGGACTGAAGTTTTTGAGACCTCTAAAGCCATCGCCTGCTAACTTAGAGGCATATAATGAAATAAGAAAAGTTTCAAAGGAACTGAGAAAGGATAGATCTCTATATGCCGACATTAAAAAGATAAAGAAACTTATCGAAGATGGAAAGATTGTCAAAGAAGTAGAGAAAGTAAATGGAAAACTAAAGTAAGAATGTTTTCTGTATTAAATTTTTCAAAGAAAGTACTAAAAATTCTTACATTACTATATATTTTGGAACCTATATATCTCACAGCAATATTTTAATATATCAAAAGCAGTATACCTGCCTCTACTCCAGATATAAAGAGGGTGAATATGGCAAGAGGACTGAATGCTGCAAGAAAGATAAAGAAGAGACGAAGTATACAGAAATGGAGTGATAGATATTTCAAAAGAAGAATACTCCAGTTGAAGAAAAAGTCAGATCCGTTAGGAGGGGCACCTCAAGCTAGAGGTATTGTAATAGAAAAGGTAGGTATCGAGGCAAAGCAACCAAATTCAGCTATAAGAAAATGTGTTAAAGTACAGTTAATAAAAAGTGGTAGACAAGTTACTGCATTTGCACCAGGAAACAATGCTATAAGTTTCATAGATGAGCATGATGAAGTTGTCATTGAAGGAATCGGCGGAAGAATGGGAAGGTCATATGGAGATATACCCGGTGTTAGATATAAAGTGATAAAGGTTAATGGAGTCTCGTTAAATGAACTGATAAAAGGAAAGATTGAGAAGCCAATGAGACGATAGATATGGAGAAAAAGGTGAAAGGAATGACCGACAAAATGTATACTTTTCCTCTACTCAAAAAGTATGATACAAAAGATATAAAGATAGAGGATAGAGGGCTGGCGAGATACATTTGTTTAGAGACAAGCATATTTCTAGGTGCAACCCATGCAAATAGACACTTTGGAAAATCCAAGGTTTTCATAGTGGAAAGGTTGATCAACAATATAATGAGAACAGAACACTATAATGGCAAAAAGATGAAGGCATACAAGGTTGTAGAATCTGCCTTTGATATTATAGCCAAAAAGACAAAATCCAATCCTATCCAGGTTTTGATTGATGCTATACAAAATGCCGCACCAAAGGAAGAGATCACCCGTTTGCATTTCGGTGGAATATCTGTACCAAAAGCAGTAGATATTTCCCCACAGCGCAGACTTGATATTGCCTTGAGAAACATCTGTCTTGGTGCAGTATCAAAAGGAAGAGTTGAGAGAGGAGGAATGGATAAACGCCTTGCAGATGAGATAATAAAGGCCGCAAAGAATGATGCTTCTTCCTTTGCAGTATCACAGAAGGAAGAAATTGAGAGAGTTGCCAAATCAGCACGTTAGTTTTTTGAGGGAGAAAAATGGGAAGGAAGGAAGATAACATTAGGAAGGCAAAGGACCTTATGCACAAATTAGAAAGGATAAGAAATATTGGTATAGCTGCCCACATAGACCATGGAAAGACCACACTTTCAGATAATCTTCTTGCAGGCTGTGGAATGATGAGTGAAGAATTGGCAGGAAAACAGCTTGTTTTGGACTATGATGAACAGGAACAGGCAAGGGGTATAACAATCAATACTGCAGCTGCATCTATGGTTCACGAGTTTGAAGGAAACGAGTATTTGATCAATCTTCTTGATACTCCAGGACACGTTGACTTTGGTGGAGATGTTACCAGAGCTATGAGAGCTGTTGACGGGTGTATAATTGTAGTATGTGCTGTAGAGGGAGTTATGCCACAAACAGAGACAGTCATAAGACAGGCACTGCGAGAGAAAGTTAAACCCATTCTTTTCATAAACAAGGTTGATCGTCTGATTAATGAACTTAGAGTAACACCAGAAGAGATGCAGAAGAGATTTGTCAGCATAATCACAGATGTGAACCGTCTTATTAACAAGATGGTACCTGAGGAGTTTAAGGGAAAGTGGATGGTAAAGGTTGAGGATGGAAGTGTTGCCTTTGGATCGGCATTCTACAACTGGGCTATATCTGTACCCTACATGAAAAAGACAGGCATGACATTCAAGGATATCTATGAATACTGTAAAAACAACGATCAGAAAACTCTTGCAAAGAAGGCACCAATCCATGAAATCATACTCGATATGGTTGTAGATCATCTTCCCTCTCCTAAAGAGGCACAGAAGTACAGAATTCCACATATATGGAGAGGAGACCTTGAAAGTGAGATAGGAAAGGGAATGATCGATTGTAAAACCGATGCCCCTCTCGCCTTAATGATAACTAAGATCATAATGGATCCACATGCTGGAGAAGTTGCGGTTGGCAGGGTCTACGGTGGAAAGATAGAGAGGGGACAGGAGGTATATGTAGTTGGAATGCCCAATAAAAACAGGGTACAACAGGTAAGTCTCATGGTTGGAGCAGATAGGATACCTGTAGATTTTGTTTCTGCTGGAAATATAGTTGCAGCAACTGGTATCAGGGATGCAATTGCTGGAAGCACAGTAACAAATGTCGAGGGTGTTGAACCCTTTGAAAGAATTGTTCATGTTTCTGAGCCAGTGGTAACTGTGGCTGTTGAGGCAAAACATGCCAAGGATTTACCAAAACTTGTTGAGGTTTTGAGATCAATATCAAAAGCAGATCCAAGTATTGAAGTAACTATAAATCAAGAAACCGGCGAACACTTAATGTCTGGAATGGGAGAACTTCATCTTGAAATTACAGAGTACAGGATTAAAAATGAGTATGGTGTTGACATTGTTTGCTCTGAACCCATTGTTGTATACAGAGAGACCGTTGGAAAGAAGAGCCCAAGACCATTTGAAGGAAAATCGCCAAACAAGCATAACAGATTCTATTTTGAGGTTGAACCTTTGCCAAAGAACATTGTCGATGCTCTCTACAATAACGAAATTCCACAAGATCCAAAGAAACACAAAAAGGAAGTGGTTGCAAAACTTCAAGAGCTGGGAATGAATAAAACAGATGCAAAGGGAGTTTTTGGTATATGTGGACTTAACATACTTACCGATGTCACAAAGGGTATCCAGCATCTGTTTGAAACCAGAGAGCTCATAGCTCAGGGATTTGATGAAGTAATGAAGAAAGGACCACTGGCAAATGAGCCCTGTCAGGGAATACTTGTAAGATTGGTAGATGCAAAGTTACATGAAGATGCAATCCACAGAGGACCTGCTCAGGTAATACCTGCTGCAAAAAATTCGATCAACGGTGCCATAACCACAGCAGACTTCATGTTGCTCGAGCCCATGCAGAAGGTCTTTATTAGCACTCCGCAAGAAGTTATGGGAAACGTATCTAGAGAGCTTAATCAGAGAAGAGCTGTAATACTTGATATGAAAACCGAGGGAGATATGGTAAGTATTGAAGCCAAAGCTCCCGTTGCTGAGATGTTTGGTTTTGCAAGCGCAATCAGAAGCGCAACAGGTGGTAGAGTATTATGGAGCACAGAGAACATAGGCTTTGAACCTCTGCCGAGAGAGCTTCAGGATACGATAACCCGTCAGATAAGAGAGAGAAAAGGACTAAAACCAGAGCCTTATCCACCAGAGTACTACATGGATTAAAAAATGAAAGAGAGGCTTAATGTCTCTCTTCAAACTCCTTTGCTATTTTTATATGTTTTTTAAGTTCATCTTCAGGTAGAGGTTTTATTTTCTTTAAAGCCGCTTCGAAGTGTCTCTTTTCTACCTTTAGTTTCTTAAGTTCTTCTTTTTTCAGTTTTTCTCCATGTTTGTTTATGTATTCTCTTATCGCCGTCATCACTGCCTCGTTGCACACCGCGGCTATGTCTGCACCG
>CAYUOG010000046.1:0-5969 GCA_964446335.1 uncultured Thermoplasmatales archaeon | reverse complement strand
ACTGGCAAAAACATAGAGGTTATAGAGTCAGATAAAGACGCAGAGTATCTCGATACCTTTGAGTTTAGCATATCTGATTTAGAACCTCAGATAGCATGTCCTCATTCTCCAGACAATGTGAAAAGTGTCAGAGAGGTGGAGGGTACGCCTATTGATCAAGTCTTTATAGGCTCATGCACCAATGGTAGAATAAGAGATTTAGAGATAGCAGCACGTGTATTGAAGGGAAAAAAGGTACACAAAGATTGTAGACTTATTGTTACGCCTGCAACTACAGAAGTTGCCAAAGAGGCTTTGAAGAAAGGACTAATTCAAACCTTTCTCGATGCAGGAGCTGTTATTACCAATCCAAGTTGTGCACTTTGCACCATAGGGCATCCAGGAGTTCTTGCAAGTGGAGATGTGACTCTATCTACAAGCAATAGAAACTACCCGGGCAAGATAGGAAAAGGTGGTGAAATATACCTGGTTAGCCCAGCAACTGCTGCAGCAAGTGCAATATATGGAAAAATCACAAATCCGAGAGGTATGCATGGTTGAATATAAGATAGTCCGAGACCCAATTCATGGAAACATAAGATTTGAGGGTTTGTTCCTAGATCTTTTGGAAACGCCAGAGATACAGAGATTACATGGAATAAAACAGCTAGGTTTTGCGTATATGGTATTTCCTGGAGCAAACCATACAAGGTTAGAGCATTCTCTAGGTGCATATAAAATGGCATCACTGGCAGCAGATTCCCTATCGCTACCAGATGAGGAAAGAGAGTTGATAGAATGTGCATCTTTATTACATGACCTTGGCCATGGGCCCTTTTCCCATACTTTAGAATGCATACTCAGAGGAAGATTTGGTATAGATCATGTAGACATAACAGAGAAAATTATAATGGGAGAAGAACAAATCTTTGAGGAGGGAGAGAGAGAGTTTGTAGATGCACCAAAGGTCGCGGAAGTTCTTGATAAATATGATATAGACAAGAAGGAAATAGTCGACCTTATAAGAGGTAGATACAGAAAGAAAGAATATCTCTCTCAAATCCTCAACAGCCCTATTGATGTGGATCAGCTTGATTACCTACTCAGGGATGGATACTACACAGGTGTTGCCTATGGTACGGTAGACGTTGATAGATTCTTCCAAATACTTACCATTCTCAATAATGCTCTTGCAGTTGAGAGGAAGGGAGTAAGTGTTGTTGAAAGTATATTTATGGCGAGAGAGTTGATGTATTCCTCCGTTTATTTTCATAAAACAGTTAGAATTGCAGAACTCATGCTATCAAGGGCAATAGAGTTTGTTGAAGATACAGAGCCTTTTGAATTTTTCAGATACAACGATGGCGAGTTATTCTCTATCCTAAGAGAAAAGGGAGAATTTCAGAGAGAGATGATCACGAGATTAAAATACAGAAGATTATTCAAACAAGCCTATGTGATTGGTGCAACAGAAGAGGAGAGAAAAAGAATTGAGGATATGGAAAACCCTGAAAAGAGAACCAAAAAGGAAAGAGAAATAGAATCTGTACTTGATATACCTGAGGGACATGTTATAATCGATGTTCCGAGAAGAGAGCTGTTTCTATCAGAACCAAGGATAGATAAGGTAGATGTTCTTGTGAAAGATAACGACAGAGCAAAAAGAATTGGTGATTTCACACCTATAACCAACGCAATAAAGAAAAGGCAAATTCCAGACTGGTATCTTATGGTAGTAACTGATGACAAATACAAAGATAAAATCGAAAAAAACATAGAGGCAATAATCTTCGATTAAAAACAAAAATCTATTTAACCACCCTCTCTTTTACACCCTCTGGAGGAATCAAAATGAAGAAGGAATTCAAGGGCGGAGATTTTGTAATAACTATAGACTACGATAAATGTACTGGATCTGGAGAATGTGTTACAGCCTGTCCTGTTGACATATATGAGGTAAAGGAAGGAAAAGCTGTAGCAAATAATGTCGAGACCTGCATAGAATGTTGCGCCTGTGTTAGTGCCTGCCCAAATAATGCGATAGAACACAGTTCCTGCTAATTAAGCTGTAGGGAATATTACTATCCAGAAAACTATCATAATTATCATTATACTGTACAGGAGAGCGGTTGCTATTCTTTCCCTTAATTTTTCATCTATTCTCACGTGCATCCCTCGGTAAAATTCTCTCATTTTCATTATGGTATTTTAAATTATCGATTTTAAATTCGTAAATTGTCGAAGATATAAATGAAAATTTATCACATTTTGAGAAATTTTTAGAAAAAATTAAAATCAAAACAACAGTTAAGGAAACCAATGAGCACAAAGGTAAAACATCTACATTATACAAATGTAAAGGCAGAAATACCTGATGAGAGGGGTGCTGAGAATGTTACCATAAGGTGGCTTATTACAAAGAAAGATGGTGCAAGGAATTTTGCAATGCGACTATTTGAACTTCAAAAAGGTGGATGTAGTCCTTGGCATCAGCATGATTGGGAACATGAGGTTTTTGTTCTTGAGGGCAGGGGAAAGCTTGTGACTGAGAAGGGCGAGGAAGAGCTAAAACAGGGAGATTTTGTTTTTGTTCCTTCAATGGAATGGCATCAATTCAAACAAGATGGGGAAGGAATGCTAAAGTTTCTATGTTTAATACCATATAAGGACAAATAAGATGAAACTCTTTAAAAAATTGCCAGAGAAAGAACCGCAGAACATCGAATGGCCTGACTATGTTATATCCTTAGATGGCAAAACTTTTGATGAGTTTATATATAGGTATCCACTCTCAATGGTTGACTTCTGGGCACCATGGTGTGGTCCCTGTAGGGTAATGCTACCTAGATTAAGAAAACTCTCAAAGATCTACAAGGACAAGGTAGCCTTTGGTAGATTGAATACACAGGAAAATCAAGATATTGCAAAGAGATACAAGATAATGAGTATACCCAATCTGATTGTTTTCAGTTATGGAAAGAAGGTAACAGCTCTAACAGGTGTCAAATCTGTTGGAGATATTAAAACAGTTATTGATAGGCTCCTAAAGAAGGGTTTGAGATGAAGATAACGGTAGTTTATGATAATGAGATATATAGAAAAGATACTGATCTAAAGAGTGATTGGGGGTTCTCATGTCTTATAGAAACTGGAAAAGATATCATACTTTTTGATACTGGAACAAATGGAGAGATACTGCTAGATAATATGAGAGTTCTTGGAATAAATCCAAAGAAGATTAACAAGATAGTTATATCGCACGAGCACTTAGATCATGCAGGTGGTTTGGGGGAACTTTTATCGGTAGTGGATGATGTTGAAATATACAGGTTAGGTAGTGAAAAGCCTAAAGGAAAATCCCGTCTTTTTGTTGTTAATGAAGGTCAAAAGATCGCAGATAAAATATATACAACTGGAAGGCTGAGAGGGATAATAGAGGAACAATCTCTTGTTGTTGAGGGTAAAGAAGGTTTGTATGTCATTGTTGGCTGTTCTCATCCTGGAGTTGAAAATATATTAGAGGTTGCACAGAGATATGGAAGAGTAGTTGGCATAATTGGAGGTTTTCATGATTTCAGCGACCTCTCTATATTGAAAGACCTCAGTCTTATCTCTCCATGTCACTGTACAAGGTTCAAAAGAGAGATATTGGAGATATATCCGAACAAATCAATGGAATGTGGCGTTGGAAGAGTTTTTGAAATCTGACACGTAGAGAGTAAATATCCCCTTATAGGCAAAACTTTACAATACAGTAACGCATGAATTTTTGCTTTTAAACAAAAAGAGGTGGGCATGCCAAGAGTGGAGCCATTTGAAAAATTTAGTGCGGAATATGATGAATGGTTTGTCAGAAACAGAGATGTCTATCAAGCTGAAGTTGATGCTATCAAAGATTTGATTCCGCCTGGAAAAATTGGTTTGGAAGTTGGTATTGGTACAGGAAGATTTGCTTTACCACTTGGAATAAAAATTGGCGTAGAACCCTCAAAAAGAATGACAGAGATAGCGAAAAAGAGAGGATTACAAGTTTACCAAGCGGTAGCAGAGGCGTTGCCTTTCAAAAAAGAATCCTTTGATTTTATTCTGATGGTTACAACCATATGTTTTGTTGATGACTTATTTAAGTCGTTCAAAGAAGCATATAGAGTTTTAAAACCAAAAAGTTTCATTGTCATTGGCTTTGTTGACAGAGAAAGTGAGCTTGGAAAAAAATATCAACTAAAAAGAGAAAAAAGCAGGTTTTATAAACACGCCATCTTTTATTCCACAGAAGAAGTTATTTCCATTCTCAAGGAGCTAGGGTTTAAAGTTGATATCATCAGACAGACTGTATTCAGCAAAGGTAAAATGGATATGATAAAAGATGGTTACGGGGAGGGAAGTTTTGTTGTGATAAAAGCATCAAAAAAGATATGCATGGAGGAAAAATGATATCCTTTGGACCTGTACCATCGAGAAGACTTGGCAAGAGTCTTGGCATAAACAATATCCCCCCCAAAATCTGCACATATTCATGTGTTTACTGCCAGTTAGGTAGAACAGTAAAAATGAATGTTGAAAGAAAAGAATTTTACAAAACAGAAGAACTGTTCAAAGATGTTAGAGGCAGGGTAGAGGAAACGAGAAAGAAAAACAAAGATATTGACTATCTAACCTTTGTACCTGATGGTGAACCAACTCTTGATATCAACCTTGGTAAAGAAATAGATTGCCTTAAATCACTAAACGTAAAGATTGCTGTTATTACCAATGCATCTCTCCTTTGGAGGGGTGATGTGAAAAAAGATTTGAAGAATGCAGATCTTGTATCTGTAAAAATCGATACCGTAAACGAAAAAACCTGGAAAAAGATAAACAGACCACATCCATCCCTAAAACTTAGCAAAATACTTGAGGGCATATCTAAATTTGGGCAAGAGTTCAATGGCATATTGTACACAGAAACCATGCTTGTTAAAGGATTAAATGACAATATGAAGGAGATCGAAGAAATTGCTGATTTTATTGAAAAACTATCTGCAGAAAAAAGCTATATCTCTATACCTATTAGACCTCCTGCTGAAAAATGGGTTAAATCACCCTCTGAGGTGAGTATAAACAAGGCATACCAAATTTTTAAAGAAAAAAACATAGATGTTGAACTTCTAATTGGTTATGAAGGTAATGAGTTTACGTCAACAGGAGACATAAGGCAGGATATACTCAGTATTACATCTGTACATCCAATAAGAGAGGAAGGTATGGAGGAGCTACTTAGAGGGGCAAATTCTGATTGGGAGATAATTGAAAATCTTAAGAATGAGAAGAAGATTGTGGAGATAAGATATAAAGGTAAAAGGTTCTATATGCGGAATCTTTCCAAAATAAAATAGTAAATGGTGAGATTATGGAGGCAATAATAAAACAGGTTGAGGGCTTAACCTTTGTTGCAAAAGCTAATACCAATCATTGGATAACGATAGATGGTCCTAAACAGTTTTTTGGATCAGAAGCAGCCAGTAGACCAATGGAGTTGTTACTTATAGCCTTAGGTAGCTGCACAGCAAGTGATGTTGCCGCGATACTACAAAAGAAAAGGGTGAAACTAGACAGATTTGAAGTAAGATTAACCGCTGAAAGAGCAGAAGAACATCCAAAGGTTTTCACAAAGATCCATATAGAATTCCTGTTTGGTGGAAAGAATATACAAAACAAGGATGTTGAAAGGGCAATAGAACTTTCCCAAGGAAAATACTGCCCCGCTTCTGCTATGCTGAAAAAAACTGTGGAAATAACCCACTCCTACAAGATAGAAGAAGTGCAGTGTCTATGAAGGCAGAGAGAGATAGCGGAAAGATGGAACGTCTTGCAATTGCTTTTTCTAAAGCTCTAAAGAGCTTTCTAACTGCCCTCCCTGTACTAACGGGTGTAATTCTGCTCATGGGTTTGTTTAAAACCTTCGTTACACAAGAGATGATAACCTCGGTTTTCAGTGGAGATCCTCTCAG
>CAYUOG010000045.1:0-6090 GCA_964446335.1 uncultured Thermoplasmatales archaeon | reverse complement strand
TACTTTCAGTTAAAGCGGTATCTTTAGTCCTTATAAAACAGTATCGGTATAATTTGCGATATTTCATCTAACAGGAGATGATAGTGCAGGGGACGAGATTTGAACTCGCGCACCCCTACGGGACTAGCCCCTCAAGCTAGCGCCGTTGGCCAGGCTTGGCTACCCCTGCAGAAGTGAAGATAGAAATATTTTGCCTATTAAAACTTTAACTATTCAAATAAAAAATTATGTGTTTAATTTAGTTCAATTGCTCCTTGGGGACAGGCATCCACACAGGCACCACAGGATACACATTTCTCTTCGTCGATTATTGCGATCTCGTCTATAGATATTGCTCCAACTCCACATGCATCTTTACATACGCCACATCCAACACATTTCTCTTTATCAACTACTGCAGGCATTTACATATCCTCCTTTTTATCCATGGAAATCGAATTCTATATATAATTCTTTCTAGAAGAGTTTGGATATATGCGGGTACCGGGATTCGAACCCGGGCAACTGGCTTGGGAAGCCAGTGTCATAGCCACTAGACCATACCCGCTGTAATCTGAAGAAATATGATTTTTGTTTTAGTAGTTTGCGGGATGAACTCTTTTTAATTGGAAATGTATCTCTATTAGATGATTTCGATAATTGATACAAAATTTAGAAAAAACGCAGTGAAATATATCTTGCAATGTTTTTTAGCTACCTTTACAATTCTGGTTGTCCTTCTTTTCCTTGATGTGCTGAATGAAACTGCAATCATCACTGCTCTGGGTGCAAGTGCCTTTATAACATTCACAACTCCAAACAGATATTCCTCACATCCACGTCGACTGTTAGGGGGATATGCAGTTGGTTTATCCATCGGTCTAATACTTTATATCTTATCTGTTTATCTTCAGCATCTGATTAGTCAGCATACTTTACTTATTGCATTTGGTGCAATAGCCGTTGGCACTTCAACCTTTTTCATGGCAATAACCAATACAGAGCATGCACCAGCAGCAGGCATAGCATTGGGGTTGGTCATAAATAGATGGGACTATATAACCATACTTTTCATAATAGCTGCAATTCTATGGATGGCAGGAATAAGAAAATTGCTTAGACCATTCCTTATGGACTTAACTTCACCTTTAAAAAGAGTGTAAGCTATTTCTTTTTCTTTGCTTTGTACTCTGCCTTAGCTCTTTTCTTTTCTAATTTCAAACGAAGTTTCTCTATCTTTTTCTGATCTTTCATAGTTTTTACATTTTCATACTCTACTTGCTTCAATATACTGCCACTGTATCTATATGCACCTATTAATGATACTACTATGTATACAATCAATACTAAGATTGCAGGAACAAAAATTTGATTTGGAAAAATGAAAATAGATCTGATGACCACAAGAATTGAAAGGATAGCTAGTCCCGCCCATGCATGATGTTTATACCATTGATACTTTCCTACCGAATTTCTCATCTCAATAATCTTTAGTCAAAACAAGTTTATAAAAAGTATGCATTGAGCACATATTGTTCCACCATACGCTGTGTATTGAAAAAGGATGCATTGATAGCTATACAACTTCTCATTGTTCTTATCCAGTTGTCCCTATCGTTATAGAACTTTGGCAGAATCTTTTCTTCCAGTTTGGTATAAAGATCCTCTTTATCCCTCTCCTCGTCTGGTTTTTTTTCTCCTTTAATTCGAGAACCTATAGACCATCCTGTTATGTTTTCTATATGTCCCTCTATCCACCAACCATCAAGGGTGCTAAACTGTGGTACTCCATTATGAGCCGCTTTCATTCCAGAAGTTCCAGATGCTTCCATCGGTCTTCTTGGAGTATTTAACCAGAGATCAACGCCAGCAACCATCAGTTGAGCCAATCTCATATCATAGTTTTCCAGAAACACCATCTTGATTTTATCACAGTTGATTTGCTTCTGTGTTTGTATAATTTTCTTTATTATTTCCTTTCCCTGCGTATCCTTTGGGTGAGCTTTACCTGCATATATAATTTGCATAGCTCCGCTTTTCTCTGCTATCCTCTTTAGTCTTTCAGGGTCAGATATCAGCAAATCTGGTCTCTTATAAGCTGTTTGTCTTCTTGCAAAACCAATGGTAAAGATGTCATAGCTCATCCCCATTCCGGTTTTTTCATTTACATAATCAATAAGCTTTCTCTTTGCCTCCATGTGCGCGTTCCATATCTCTTCTTTCGGTATACTGAAGGCAGATCTTAGCATGTATGGATCAAATCTCCAGCCAGGCATATGTTTATCAAAAAGTTTTTTAAATGAATCGGAGACCCATGTTAATGAATGAACGCCATTTGTTATGGAATCTATAGAATAGCCGGGAAACATCTCCCTTGATACCTCTCCATGTCTCTTTGCAACTCCATTTATGTAATGACTGAAGAACAGACCTAGTTTAGTCATGTTTAGTTTGTTTTCAAAGGTTATATCTGGTATTATTTCCTCAGGTAGCATGTCTCCAAGGAGAGAACGGGCTAAGGAGAGATCAAACTGGTCATGACCTGCAGGAACTGGAGTATGGGTGGTAAAAACACACTGTTTTCTAACATAGTCAACATTTCTAGTTTTATTATAGAGCTCAAGGGTTAAGAGGCTTGCATGACCCTCATTCATATGAAATCTGTAAACTCCTGTAAAACCAAGCTCTTTAAGCATTCTGAATCCGCCTATACCAAGTACCATCTCCTGTGCAAGACGGTACCTGTTGTCTCCACCGTATAGATATTTGGTAAGGCTTCTCTCCCACTCTCCATTCTCTGGTATATCTGTATCTAAGAAAATAACAGGTATCTTGTATCCTGATGCACCTTCAACAAGATGATACCATGGTCTAATTTTAACTGGTTTACCCTCTATCATTATCGTAGTTTCTTTAGCTATTAATGTAAGATGTGATGCTGGAGAGAAATCTACCGGCATCTCTATTTGATTGCCCTCTTCATCTATCTTCTGATCAAAGTAACCTTTCTCAGATAGTAGTGTTACTCCAACAAGAGGTATATTTAGATCTGCACAGGATTTTATGGTGTCTCCTGCCAATATGCCCAATCCGCCGCTATAGGAAGGTATATCTGGATCTACACCGACCTCCATAGAGAAGTAGGCAACCTTTGGATTATAGGGCAATACACTTACAGTACGTACTCTCTCCTCACCATTATCCATTGTTTTCCATTAATGAATCATTATACTCTTTTTATAAGATGTGGTTTTGATCACTTTATAGAAACTACAGTTATAGTAAAAACCAACGTTTTACCAGCAAGAGGATGATTCAGATCTATTGTAAGAGTATTTTCCTTAATATCTGTTACTGTACCATAGAATACCTTTCCAGATGGTGCATTTATCTTTACCCTTGAACCAACGCTAAGTTCCACATCAGCTCTTATTGCATTTTTGGGAACTTCAAATATAAGCTCATCGAGACGCGGACCAAAGGCATCCTTAGGTTGCAGAGTGATGGTTTTTGAATCTCCGACCTTCATGTTCTTGAGTTCGTTTTCAATGACTGGAAAAAATTTACCTTCTCCGACAACTAGTTCTAATGGACTATCTTCTTCACTTTTATAATATACCTCCTTACCATCCTCAGATTTTGCTTCATACAAAATATAGACAGTATCTCCTTCCTTTATGGTTTTCATTCTTTTTCCTCCAAATCTACCTCAGAAAAAGAGCACATTGAAATGTGCATCCCTTTCCTCAGCTGTTATTTTACCTATCTTTTCATTCTATTTAAATATTTGTGCTCTTTTCTTTCCATATCTGCCAGTTAGTATGCATTCTTCAATTTTGTGTCTATTGACTTCTCTGTAGAAAGATTTTCTGTTGTATATCTCTACAGAATCTACATCCAATGCATATAGTTTGAATAGATATCTATGAACGCCAAAGGGTGGACAGGGGCCTCTGTATTCTTTTACTCTAAAACTATTCTTCGCTTGCTTTGCCCTTTCTGGAACTTCTCCCCTTTTTAGCTCTCTAACTTCCTTTTGGATATTGTATACTATCCAATGAGTCCATGTTATAAGTGGTGCATCAGGATCTTCCATTATTAGAGCAAAGCTTTCTGTCTCCTCTGGCACTTCAGACCATGCAAGATGAGGAGAAACGTTTTTACCTTCACATGTACAATCCTTGGGTATAAAATTTCCATCCTCAAAATCCTCGCTTCTCAATTTCATGATTTTTAGCATTTCTTTCAATCTATATTATCTTTGCTTCAAGACAGCAAGCCCATATCATCTCCCATATTATTGCAATAACTGCTGGAACTGCCGCTACATAAGCAATATCAGATGGAAATAAAGATATACAGAGCAGTATTGCCATACCTTCATTTTTAAATGAAGCAAAAAGTGAAAAAGGAATTATCTTGTCTTCTGGTAATTTTCTTTTTCTACCGATCCATCTAACCATTAAGCCTGTACCAAAGGTTCTTATCAAAAGAGCAAGAGAAATAACAAGTATTATTTCTATATCATTAAATAGAAATGCTCTGTTCTTCCCTACTACGGCAAATACAAGCAAGAAGAAGCAGATGTTTGCTATAGCTTTTGGTAGCTGTTTTGGCATTTCTATCCTTTTTATGATTTGTGAGAGTATCAATGGTAAAGCTATTAGTAGAAAAATATCCCTTACTAATATTACCATGTCTATCTCTTTGGCAAGAAATACAACAATGATAAAGGGCGTAAATGCGAAGGATACAAGATAGATAGACGAAAGGGAGAGAAGAGCATATTTTGTGTCTCCCTTAAGAAAGGTTGTTATAGGAAGTACTGCAATTGCTGTTGGAACTGCAGCCATCACTATAAAGCCTTTTTCGATATTTTCTGGAAAAAGACCACCGAGTAGAAGTATAAGAGCAGATAATAAACCGAAGTTGAGCAGTATAGAGATCACTACATTCTTACTTCCTTCTCTAAGCGAGAGAGAGGAAAAAGAGACGGGCAGTAGAGAGAAAATCATTGCTATTATCAGAGATAGCATAGAAATCTCATTGGTGTATGCTGGAAAACCTCCTGTTAGCAAACCCAGTATAATTCCAAGTATCACAAAGAAAGAAAAGCTGGATAAAATTTCCTTAATCATCTGTTGGATGCTCCTGATCAAGCTTCTTTATCTTCTTTCTTATCCATGTTATTGCAACAATCGCAAAGAGGATTGCTGCAATAACACCAAAAATTTGGTCTGTATAGATTGAAGAGAAAGCAAAGAGGTTGTAGATAGAATGTGCCATTATAGCAAATAAAAAGAAAGGAAGTATACTAGCAAAAGGCCTTTTTTCTATGAGGTATCTACTGTATCCATAGCCAGTCAATGCAGTCGCCGAAGCATGTAACAGACAGCTTCCTATAGTGCGGGTTATGAAAAGTGCAATTATCACTACGATACCCTCCTTAGAAAAGTACATTCCGTACAGAAGATTCTCCGTAGCTGAAAATCCCAGACCTGCAACTGCTCCATAGATTAAACCGTCTTCAATCTCATTGATGTTTTTTCGTATTATTCTCGTTGTCATTGAAAGGGGCTTTGTAAACTCCTCTACTGCTGGAGCTATGATCACACCTAGCATAATTGTGACTATGTCGCCGTTATTAACAAAGTCAATTAATGGAATCTCGAACAATTTCTCTAAAATTATGGCAGAGATTATTGACAACGTAGCTCCCCATATAAATACAAATATAAGTGCACTCCATGGCTCTCTTTCATATTTCTCAGTATTTCTAATCCACGCCACGTAAATAAGAGTGGGAATAAATGCAAATATTAGTAATATCCATATCATAGGCTGTGCAAATGGATGTGTTTTATTTTTACTTTTTGTTATAACACTGCCAAAAAACTAAATATTGGACAGATTATCTCAATTTACAGGTGAGAGCGATATGGAGATTCAAGTATTAAGAGAAAAGGCTCAAAAACTTAAGGAGAGCGGATTAAGCGAATATGAGATTGCTTCAGAACTCAATGTTGCAGAAGAAACTGTAGCATGGCTTCTCAGTAAAAAAGAGAGTGAAAAACCATTAAAGGATGTAAAGATAGGTTGGAGATCAATAGG
>CAYUOG010000044.1:3267-6213 GCA_964446335.1 uncultured Thermoplasmatales archaeon | reverse complement strand
CTCTGATAAATGCATCATCATGGCAGGGTCAAACAACCTACCAAAAAATGCTGAACTTTGTTCCTGATCCGGGTAAGTTGCCTATAGCTGATCTTAAAACAGGCAATGCAACAACAATGGATTTCACAAGTAGGATGTAGTGGGTGGATAATTGAAGGAGAATAGAGTATTGAGCAAGGAGATGGAAAATTATTTCAAAACCCTGCAAAGTGAGGTAGATAGATACTACAATGTGGCTGAGAGAGCAAGAAAAAAAGGATTAGACCCAGAAACAAGAGTAGAGATTCCTCAGGCAAGAGATTTGGCAGCCAGAGTTGAAGAGCTGGTTGGGCCAAAGGGTATAGCATCTAGAATCAGAGAGCTCACAAAAGAACTTGAAGATAGAGAAACAGTTTCCATAGAGATTGCAAAGGAGATAGCCAGTGGTAAAAGATACAAGTTTAATAGAATAGAAGATGCTGTTGATCAGGCAGTAAGAACTGGACTGGCAATACTCACAGAGGGGGTTCTTGTTGCTCCTCTAGAGGGTATTGCTGAAGTGAAGATTGGCAAAAATAAAGATGGTAGCAACTACGTTGATCTATACTTCTCCGGACCGATAAGAAGCGCAGGTGGAACAGGACAGGCAATGAGCGTACTTATTGCAGATATAGTTAGAAGAGAGCTTGGAATAGGAAGATACATACCAACAAGAGGAGAGATAGAGAGATATAAGGAAGAGATACCTCTATACAAAAGGGTGCAGCACCTTCAGTACCTACCAACAGTTGATGAAATAGAGGCTATAGTGAGTAACTGTCCAGTATGCATAAATGGAGAAGGTTCTGAAAATGAGGAGGTTACTGGATACAGGGATCTTCCAAGGGTTAGTACCAACAGGTTGAGAGGGGGAGCATGTTTGGTAATAGCTGAGGGTCTATGCCTGAAAGCACCAAAGATTCTGAAGCATGTTTCAAGACTTAACATTGAGGGATGGGATTTCCTTGAAAGGTTTGTTCACAAAAAGGAAAACTCTGATGAAAAAAATAATATACCTGTAATAGAACCTTCCTCCAAATATCTTGGAGAAGTCATTGCGGGCAGACCTGTTTTGTCACACCCGTCAAGAAAGGGTGGTTTCAGATTGAGGTACGGAAGGGGAAGAACCTGTGGTCTTGCATCAACTGCAATTAATCCTGCGACCATGTACCTTGTAGATGGGTTTATAACAATTGGCACCCAAATGAAAACAGAGAGACCTGGAAAGGGAACGATAGGTACAAGTTGCGATAACATAGAAGGACCCCTCGTTCTCCTTAAAAACGGCGATTTTGTTCAGGTAAACGATGTTGAAGAGGCAAAGAGAGTAAAGGATGACGTTTCTTTGATTGTAGATCTTGGAGAGATTCTGATTCCCTTTGGCGAATTCATGGAGAATAATGCCATACTTCCTGATGCGAGTTATGTATATGAATGGTGGATTCAGGAGTTGCAAAGCAGATTGGGAATTTCCGTTGATAACAGCTCCATAGATTCAATATTGGAAGGAGAAAAGAGGACCACAGAAAGGATTGAAAGGGATTTTGGAAGAGGTATAGATTTGAGAAAACCTTCTCCTATGGATGCCTTTGCTCTATCTGAGAGATACAACATACCTCTACATCCTTATTATAATCTATTTTGGCATGATGTGGAGAAGAAGGACATAGAGCATCTTGCTATCTTCCTGCTGGAGAAAGGAGAAATATATGAAGACTTAACGCTGAGTTTTCCCAGAGAAAAGTCAATCAAGGATTTACTTCTTGAGCTTGGAGTATTGCACATAGAGAGAGCCGGAAAAATAAGGATTGGCAGATATGCCTATGCTCTGATTAGGGGTTGTGGCTTAGATATCAAAAATGGAAAAATAATCGAATCGACAAGATTCTCAAAATTCAGAGAGTTTGTTGAAGATGAAAATATCGATACAACCAAACTTATCTCGGAACTAGCTGGGATTACAATCAGAAAGAGAGCTCCCTCCAGGATAGGAGCGAGAATGGGCAGACCAGAAAAAGCATCTCCAAGAAAGATGAGACCGCCACCTCATGTTCTATTCCCAGTAGGAAACTATGGGGGAAACCAGAGATTGATAAGGGTAGCTGTTGAAAAGGGAAAGATAGAGGTAGAGGCTGGAGTAAGAACCTGCAGAAAGTGCGGACGAAACACCTTCAGAACCTACTGCGATTGCGGAGCTCATACTATCTCTACAGGGAAAGTAATAAAGCAGGAGATTGACCTTAAAACCGAGGTTGAAAGAGCTCAAAAGAGGCTCGGTGAAGCGATACTTCCAGAAACCATAAAAGGTGTTATAGGTACAATATCAAAAGAAAAAACACCAGAACCTCTCGAAAAAGGCATACTGAGGGCAAAGCACAATGTCTTTGTGTTTAAAGATGGGACTATAAGATTTGACATGACCGATGCACCATTAACACACTTTAAACCAAAAGAGATAGGTGTATCCATAGAGAAACTTATAGAACTTGGCTATACTCATGATTATCGTAGAGAACCTCTTGAAAGAGATGATCAAATATGTGAGCTAAAAGTGCAGGATATTATTATATCAAGAAAAGGTGCAGACTATCTTGTAAATGTTGCTCATTTCATAGATGATCTGCTTGAGAAGTTTTACAATATTGATAGATTCTATAATGTTAATTCTCAAGAGGATTTAATTGGAAAACTTGTTGTTGGTTTGGCTCCTCATACTTCTGCGGGAGTTATTGGCAGGATAATAGGATTTACAGATGCTGAAGTTTGCTTTGCTCATCCTTTTTTCCACGCAGCAAAAAGAAGAAACTGTGACGGTGATGAAGATGCCATAATGCTTCTTATGGACGCACTGCTCAACTTTTCTCATTCCTACATACCTGAAAAGAGAGGAGGAAAGATGGATCTGCCTCTTATTATTACAACGAGAAT
>CAYUOG010000044.1:900-3167 GCA_964446335.1 uncultured Thermoplasmatales archaeon | reverse complement strand
GCTGTAGATGATGCTGATGTTGCCTGCAAGGTTATTGAAAGACACTTCCTACCAGATATTTTAGGCAATCTCAGAGCTTTCAGTAAGCAAACTATAAGATGCCCTCTATGCAATACCGTTTATCGGAGAGTGCCTTTAAGGGGGACATGCCCAAAATGTGGTGGCAAATTAACTTTAACAGTTCATAAAAAATCTGTTGAGAAATACCTTGATCTCGCGAAGGAATTATCTACAAGATATAATCTTCCAGACTATGCAGTTCAGAGAATAGCACTAGTTGAAAAATCTATAAAATCTCTGTTTTCCAACGAGAAGATTAAGATGACCAAGCTGAGCGATTTCCTATAATCTTAAATATTATTGAATAGATGTACACAGACATGGTGGAAGGAATAATAGACTTGGATAAGAGAACCCGGGAGAGGATAGCGTTTTATATAGATCTTATAATGTTTATTGTCGTCGCTGCATCTGTGGTTTCACTGGCTATCCACTCTTATATCTCTGGAATGTATGCCGTACAGGGAAGCTCCATAAATGCTACAAACGAGATGATGTATGTAGCTGCATCTGTAGCATTTCTCGCTGTATCAATGACATGGATATTTATCAGATACTTTAAGAATCTCAGCCGCAGATAATTTCTACATCGGCGAAAGGTATGGGCTAGACCGGGGAGTTCGGCGTTCCCTGCAACCAGAAATCGTCGATATGCTGGGGTCGAAGTCAAGAGGCGGTGTGCCTGGTGGCAGGTGATCCGTCTGCGGACGATGAAGCTTTGTCCTCAGGGATCGGAGGTGATGATTGCATATGATCGGAGGGTCATATGCACATCTTTGCTGTGGGTACCGGGTCAGGCCCGGAAGGGAGCAGCCTCACCACAGACTCCCGATGCTCTGAGGGTTGGCAAGGCTGAGGATGTAGCCGGGTAGTCACCTGTTTGCTAGGTATGCCCACTCGAGACGTGCCCATGCCCGCCAAAGTTTTAATAGGTCTTAGCTATACGAAAATGGGAGCTATATTATGGCTTATATACTACGAGATGAGAGTCTCATAGGATGGTGGGAAAACTTTTTCCTTGATTACTGTAGAGCAGATATCGAAACTGTTGCTCTTGACTATCCACAGAAGAAAAGTCTTTTTGTTGACTACTGGAAGATAGACAAGGCAGATCATGAAATGGCTGATATGCTACTCTCTGATCCTTTTAAAATCGTATCTAATGCGGAAGAGGCCCTCAATTCAATGGATGTGGCAGCAGATAAGAAAATAAAACTTCATTTTAGGGTTATCAATCTGCCTGAAACGCATCGAATAGCCATAAGAAATCTCAGAGCTGAACACCTTGGAAAGCTTATAGCTATAGAGGGACTGGTAAAAAAGGTCACAGAGGTACGGCCAAAACTAAAAACAGCGGTATTCATCTGTCAGAGGTGTGGTGCACACATAAAAGTTGAGCAGGATGAGGATATTTTAAAAGAACCTTTGGAATGTTATGAAGATCAGGGAGGATGTGGAAGATCATCTACTTTCAAGCTCTCTTCATCACTATCCAGTTTCATAGACTCTCAGAAGATTGAACTGCAGGAAAGTCCTGAAGGACTTAGAGGAGGAGCACAGCCAGAGAGGATTAGTGTATACATAGAAGATGACATAGTTGGAGATGTTGCGCCTGGTGATAGAGTAATAATAAATGGCATTCTTCTCTCCCAGCAGAGAAGAAGAGGAACCTATCGTCTCACATCATTTGATAAGATATTGAGATCAATAAGCATAGAGAAACAGGAACAGGCTTTTGAGGAAGTAGAGATAAGCGAGGAGGATGAAAAGAGGATACTAGAAGTGAGCAAACGGCAGGATATCTATGATCGAATAAGAGAAAGCATAGCCCCTACAATTTATGGCCTAGAGACTGAAAAGGATGCTATAATTCTTCAGCTCTTTGGTGGCGTACCAAAATTCATGCCAGATGGTACAAAGATAAGAGGAGATATTCATGTCCTCCTTGTTGGTGACCCAGGTACTGCAAAATCCCAGCTTCTTTCCTATATCTCAAAACTTGCACCCCGCAGCATATATGCATCTGGTAAAGCCACATCAGCAGCGGGATTAACTGCAGCTGCTGTAAGAGATGAATTTGGAGAGGGACACTGGACATTGGAAGCAGGAGCTCTTGTACTTGCAGATATGGGGATAGCATGTATTGATGAAATAGATAAAATGGCTGATCAGGATAGGAGTGCGCTCTATCAGGCAATGGAACAGCA
>CAYUOG010000044.1:0-890 GCA_964446335.1 uncultured Thermoplasmatales archaeon | reverse complement strand
CTCTTTCCCTACACGACGCTCTTCCGATCTTGGAACAGCAAGAGATAAGCGTTGCAAAGGCAGGAATAAACGCAACTCTGAAATCAAGATGTGCAATTTTAGCTGCTGCAAATCCAAAACTAGGAAGATTTGATGAGGTCATGCCAATTCATGAACAGATAAACATGCCTCCAGCTCTGCTATCGAGGTTTGATCTCATATTCTCAATGATTGACAAGCCAAACAGGGAAAAGGACAGTGAGCTTGCAATGCACATACTGCGTGCCCATAGGGCTGGAGAGATACATGAACACAGAAGAAAGGTTAAGGATTCTCAGTATAGTGAGGACGAGGAGGCAAGGCTAACAGGATTTATAACTCCCTTCTTTGAACCAGAGTTTCTAAGGAAGTATATTGCCTATGCTAAGAGAAATGTATTCCCTGTACTGCAGAATGATGCCCTTGAAAGATTGAAAGATTACTATGTTTCTCTTAGAAGTTCCTCCGAAGAATCTATACCTTTTACTCCGAGGCAGCTTGAGGCTTTTGCAAGGCTTGCTGAGGCAAGTGCAAGAGTGAGATTGAGCGATAAGGTAACTATAGAGGATGCGGAGAGAGCTATAGCTATTATTGAAAAGTATCTAAGAAGAGTTGGCATGGACAGAGAGACAGGGAGATTTGATATAGATCTCATTGCAACAGGCATAAGCAGATCACAGCACGATAGGATGCTTACTATGATGGATATAATAAGAGAGCTGAGCAAAGAGTCTCCAGATGGCTCAGTAGGTAGAGAGGATATAGTCACGGAAGCAGAGATAAGAGGAATAGATGGAGCAAAGGCAAAGGATGCTATTGAACGATTAAAGAGAAATGGACAGATTTATGAACCAACTCACAATCGCTATAAG
>CAYUOG010000043.1:0-6321 GCA_964446335.1 uncultured Thermoplasmatales archaeon | reverse complement strand
CAAAGTATAGTGCAACAATTGATGCGAAGATTGGTACTATACCTGCAAGTGAACCTGCACTTGACTGTATACCCAATGCCTTTCCTCGTTTCTCTCTGAATACATCTGTAATCATTGCTATTCCAACTGTAGGATAACTTCCTCCACCAGCTCCAAGAAGTAAGAGAATTATAAAGAACATGATATAGTTGATAGAGAGGCCCATTAGAAAATATGAAAGTGAAAACGCCATCATTGCAAGCAGTATACTAACTTTTCTTCCCCTGATATCTGATACAAGACCCGAGGGAAACTGCATGAGTGCATATAGAAACCACATTCCTGTAAGTGCAAGGCCTGCTTCAGCATGACCTATATGAAGAGAATCTTCGATGTTAACAAGTAAAGCAGAAATACTCAACCTCCCTGCCAGTACAAGAAACCATCCAAGAGAAACGCATATGAGAATGTTTTTTTCAAAACGTCGCATTATCTCAGGCAGTATCTGCTCTTTATATTTGTAATTTTACTTCATGTTAGAAAATTTCGATAGTTATTTATAAAATATATCACATTTTATTATTGTGTGGGTGCAAAGAATTGTCAGTAATTTTGTCATCTTAATTTTCATACTCTCTCTATCTTTAGCATTTGTACATGGCAAAATGGTCGTATCCAGTGAATGTAAAGATATAATTGCCGTTGGTAATGCTACAGCTGGTAATTACAATCTACTCCTTAAAGTTAGAGATCCTAGCAGACCAGGTCCTCAGGTGTTATGCATTATTCCAGCAGGTTACAAATATAGCTATTCTCTACCATCGTGGCGAGAAAGAATGAAGGAATTTGAGGTAAAACATGCCTTCATTGGGGTGGTAACAAAAGGTGATTCTCCACCAAATATAGTAAAACCAGGTATCGCATTGAGTGACGCAGGCATAGCATATGGTGACGCAGATAGTCCATCCTACTGGATAAACCCCTCTCCAAACGCATGGGATGATTTCGATTGGATAAGATATGCCTGTCAATCAGCAGATAACGAAGATGATGCTGTTGAAATGCTAACTGTAGATGCTGTAGATAAGCTTCATGCACCTGCTGTTTCTGAAAACCTATTTGTTGTTGGTCCCAAAGAGGCGTATGTTATAGAGGCTGATGCTGTAAGATACAATGTTAAGAAGGTCAATGATATTTGTGTGATGACTAACTATCCTAAAGAGCTGTGGAAATACAGGATTACAAAAAGAATCTTCATAGCTAACTCTTTTGATACCACTAAGGAAGAGAATGTTAAGAAGGGAAGCATTATACACCTTGGTGCATTATTGGGTACAAAAGTAGTTGATGTAAGTGAAAATGGCGTAACTCTTCGCCTGTTTCCTTTTGGAAAAATCGTATCAATTAAGGAGGGAAAAGGTGCAGTTGTAAGTCCCTTCTGGATTGAGGTTTCTGAATGTAACAACGGTAGAGCGAGAATAAAGATGATGTACAAGTTTAACGCATGGGAGCAGGAAATGAAAAAAAGAGTGATGGAACATTATGGCAAGATAACTGTTCAGGATATGATGAACTGGTCAAGACTTCATTCCAATGATCTCAATGGTCTGAGAGGGATGTGTGAGAGAGAAAATAAAGCCGCAGCTGTATGCAAAGTTCCATATGAACATGCAGATAAATTGAGTTGTATGTGGTTTTCTCCAGATCAATGTTCTTCAATTTTTATACCAGTACATATCTGTTGTAGAGATGTATATGAACCATACAAAAATGGTGATGCAGCAGAACTGTCAAAGAAAATATTGAGAAAATTTGGCCACGGTGGTTTTTCTGATTATGCAAGCATAGTTGAGCGTGTTTTAATCAGAGAAGTTGACTTCGCTGAAAATGTGAGCAAAGAAATGATAAACAGAGGTGTGGATATTTCCGATTTTATGACTTCTGTAGATATGGAGATGCAGAAACAGGCCTTTTTAACAGAGAAATTTGTTATACGTATAAAAGACGAAGGCGATACTATTCCACTAGTATGGAGTCAAAGTTATGAACAATCTCTTATGAATTTTGCTATTTTTTCACAAAATCTGGAAAAAGAAGATGTTACCGTTCTTGGAGAAATAGCAAAGAGCATAGCAAGATTGAAGTATCTGGAATTTCAGAAGATGGGATTCATGGATGAGAATAGATATAATCTATATGAAAATGGAATGAGTAGCATAGATAACGGCAACTTTAGAGAAGGGTTTCTCACAATTTACAATTTCTTGACAGATGCGGTCTCTACAAATAATAAACTAACTAACGACAATAATTTTTCCATAATGATTATTATTGCCATCTTCATTGTTTTTTTAACAATATCTCAGATGGCTAAGAGAATCAAGTAATACAATTAAGAACATTTATTTTGTTAGATGCGTTGTATAATTTGTGAGTGAAAATATAGAATGGCAGGAATTGGAGAAGAGAATTAGCAACTGCAGAAAATGCAATCTATGGAAAAATCGAAATAATCCGGTTGTGGGAGAAGGAAGGAAAGATGCACGTATAATGTTTGTAGGAGAAGCACCTGGATATTGGGAAGATATAAAGGGAAGACCTTTTGTTGGTAAAGCTGGTAAAGTACTTGATGAACTACTGGATTCTATCAACCTAAAGAGAGAAGAAGTTTACATCACAAACATACTAAAGTGCAGACCTCCAAACAACAGGAATCCTTTGCAAGAAGAAATAGATTTCTGTACTCCATATCTAGATAGGCAAATAGAGCTTATCAATCCAGAGATCATAGCAACACTTGGAAATTTTGCCTTAGCTTATATATCGCATAAGTTTGGTTTAGAAAAGAAAAATATAGGGATCATGCACGGCAAAATGTTCAAGATAAAAACTCTTTTTGGCGATATCTGTATCGTTCCTCTGTATCATCCTGCTGCAGCGGTGTATAATCCACAGATGAAAGATATCTTGCTACAGGATATGAAAAGTGTAAAAGACTGCTTATGATGTTTCGTCTCTTATATATTGCAAAAATTTCTTGTAACCTTTTACCACAGGAATCGCTATGATATCTGGCAGCTCATATAGGTATGAAGCTCTTTATTTCCACAAGTACTGTAAACCAGATAGATATCTGCTTCCGTATTTCATTCCATACCACTTCAATCTTTATAAAACTGCATCATGCCCATTCTTTTACATTTCTCGATAAATCTTTCTTTAGATGTAGAGAAGAAAAGATGGCTTTTACAACTGCAATCTGATGAGCCGAAATTTGGTATAGAAGAGAATTTTTTCTGCATAATTGCAGCAATATCACACTCTTCTTTCCTCTCACTTTCTTTATAAAATATATCCTCGATATGAGAAATCTTAAGTAGATAATCAATGTGCCAGTGGAAACGTTTATTTTTGGAAAGATGTCGTAATATCCTCTTTTCTATGCTGTTCATGGCTGATCCCACATATGCATAGTATCCCTTCTTGAATAGAATGGTACCAAGCTTTCCAATCTTGCATTCTCTACTTTCTGCAAGCCTTAAAATGAGTATATAGCTTCCCTTCATCACTTCTTAATTACTTCATTTAACTCTTTAACAAGTTTTTCGATGTCTGTGCCATGCACTCTTGCTATATCTTCGATGGTCTCAAACGATGCCGCAAAACAACCAACGCATCCAATATTAAATTTAGAAAAAACAAGAGCTGTTTCTGGATATTTCTCAATAACATCTCTTATAGTCATATCCTTAGTAATCTTTTGCGTATCTGCCATAACTTCACCATTATTTCATATATCTGGGTATCATTTTAACTTTTTCTAGATATCAAACAAAACTTGGATCTCACAGGGTGGTTCTCTCTTTACTTTAAGCATATGATAGGTTACTGCTTTTATCTCCATACCATAGCCATGCTTTTTTTGGTCGTATTCCTCGCCAAAAACTCTTGCATTTAATGAATTGGACTTTTCATCAACTTTAACCTCAAATTTTCCAAAGACAAGATTAAAGGCACTATGTAAAAAAAGGAGTTCTGATAACCAATCTATGAGCAACTGCTCTATATCATCCGCTTTGAGCTTTATATCATATTGTCCAACTGACGATATCTCAGAGTTATCTGTAATCAAAGCAAACATTCCCTTAGCAGCATTTTTGAAACATTCAGAAAGCGTTTTTCCATAGGCTTTTATTCCAACATCTGCTGTATGCTCTATAATCTCAAACTCCTTCATAACATCGCCCTTTCAAGTGCCTTCCTACAGGTGCAGTTTCTATCCTCATTGATCTCCTCAACAGCCCTAATCAAAATCTTTTCAAGTACTGGTCTTTTCTCTGCAACAGTCTCAGCGATTTCCTCTGCCGTTAGGACATTCTGCAACCCGGCAGCCATATTACATACTAAACAAAGGGAAGCATAACACATTTCTTTCTCCCTAGCTAGTATTGCCTCTGGTACCAGAGTCATACCCACAACATCTGCAAAACCTGAAAACATCTTTATCTCAGCTGGAGTTTCTAACCTTGGTCCTTCTGTAGCAAGATAGATGCCTTTTTCATGACACTTCTGGCTTAGTTCTCTACATGCCGTAACTATACTTCTTCGCAATGAGGGGCAGAGAGGATTGCTCATATCTACATGCACTCGTTTGTTGTCATAGAACGTGTAGTTTCTACTCTTTGTGAAATCAATAAAGTCATGGGGTATAACAAAATCTCCAGCTCTTATTGAAGGATTAAGCGAACCAACTGTACTTATCGATAGGACACTATCTACACCACTTACCTTAAGTGCATGAATTATTGCTCTGTAGTTTATCATATGAGGTGGATCATCTGCATTTTTGCCATGTCTGTTGACAAAAAAAACTTCTCTAGAATTCTTTTTGCTGTACCAGAGTGTAACAGATCCGTAGGGTGTTTTGACATCTATTTCTTGTACATTATCTATAAATGTACCTATTTTATGACCACTTATAACACCTACTCTCATTATTTCACACAGCTTGAAAGGTTTAGGGCATTTTAATCGTTGTGCATATAATCTACAACTGCATTACTGATATCGAAATGAAGGTTGCTGCTTTGATATCTGGTGGGAAGGATTCTATATATGCCATATACATTGCACTCCAATATGGTTGGGATGTAACATATCTTGTTAACCTTATCCCTTCCAATAAAAACTCTTGGATGTTTCACAGTATAAATCTGCAAGTGGTACCAGCAATCGCAGATAGTTTGGGAATTCCGCTGGTTACAAAACATACAAATGGAGAAAAGGAAAGAGAATTAGATGATTTAGAAGCAGCTTTAAAGAATCTTCCTGTTGAGGGTATAATAAGTGGTGCTGTTGCATCTGATTACCAGAGAACTCGTATAAATCACGTATGTGATAGTTTGAACTTGAAATCCTTCACTCCTCTCTGGCATAAAAATCCTGAGCAACTAGTGAGATGGCAAGTAGATGCAGGCTTCAGATTTATTATCGTTAGTGTGTCTGCGGAAGGTTTAGGAAGAGAATGGCTAGGAAAAGAGATAAACGAAAGGAGTATAGATAGCTTTATAGAACACTGTAGAAAACACAGGATTCATGTTGCTGGTGAGGGTGGAGAGTTTGAAACATTGGTTATAGATTGTCCGATTTACAAAAAAAGGTTGATAATAGAAGATGCTGAGACTATTTGGTCAAGAGACTATGGTCATTTGGTTATAAAGAGCGTAGACTCAAAGCTCAAATAGAGATATAACCGAGTTCCTTTAGTTTGAAAAGGTAATAAACTAATCTCTGGTCTAAATCCTTCTCATCCGGAAACTTCTCTTTGAGCGTTTTAAGTATTCTCTCAACTGTTGTTTTTCCATCGCACTGCTCCCATACTGCAGAACCGATTCTGTCAAGATGTGCTATAAACGTTTCCTTCTTTCCCAAAGCTTTACAGAGCCATTTACCTATGTTGCTCTTAAATTTGGGTACGGTGAGGATTATATTTCCATCCTCGCCGCGCTCCCACTTAAAATTCCCTCTAACCGGCTTTAGCTGGAGGATTTCATCCAAGGAGGGTTCATGCCTTTTTTTCAAGTATCTCCCTCAGTGGTATATAGAGAAGTAATGCTGCCAGATAACCCCATACCAGAAGTGCAGGCCACCATGGCTCTGAGCCAGCTGGGAAAATTTCCAGATGGACATTCATTGTGTAGAGAGCGGCAATTATTACACCCATCAGAGCTTCTCCTGCAACAAAACCTGCTGTCAGCAACAGTCCAGTCCTAATTGCCTTCTCTTTTGGTTTTATGTCAGTTTGTTTGATTGCAAGCTCCCAATCGCTTATTTCCTCTTCCT
>CAYUOG010000042.1:0-6390 GCA_964446335.1 uncultured Thermoplasmatales archaeon | reverse complement strand
TGCTTACTCTTTTTTTTCCAACAACTTCTTTGGCATAATCTAAGATATAAATCAATTGTAATATATCTGCTACTTCAGGTTCTATCTTCTTCTTATCCTTCAAATTTGATATATAATCCATCATACCTTTGCAGTGGTTTATGCACTGCTCCATGAATCTATTTTCGATATCATTATTCATTTTTAGTACCCTATAGATTATGTTTTTTCTATTTTAAATTTCGTGCTAAATTTTAACCGAATTTAACGGAGATATTAGATTAGACTTATAAAGGAATCTAAAATAACAAATAAGATAATGAAAATATTGTTTATATGTCCCCAGCCAAAAGATCTTCTTTTAACTACCTATGAGAAAAAAAAGACTTCTCTTTTTCATAAGATAATGCTAAAACTGACTTCTATAAATAAAAATATGTCCTTACCAATTTTGGCGGCTGTGACACCTAGAGAGCATACTGTGATGTTACAAGAAGGCACCTTTGATGAAATTAATTTTAATATAGATTGTGATATAGTTGGCATAACATATACAACGTTAGATGCGTTGTGTGCCTATAAAATAGCCGATGAATTTAAAAGACGAAAAATCACTGTAATTCTTGGAGGATACCACGCCTCCGCTCTTCCAGACGAAGCAAAACAACATGCAGATGCTGTGGTTATAGGTGAGGCAGAGGAAATTTGGCCACAAATATTAAAGGATTTTGAGAGAGGAAAATTAAAACCTTTCTACAAGCAAGATCGGCCCACTGATCCAAGAAAAATTCCGATACCTTTGTTTGAAATGTATCCTAAAAACGCTTCTTTAGGTATCCAAGCCTCCAGAGGTTGTCCAATGGGTTGTGAATTTTGTTCTATAACAAATGCCAGATTTAGAAATATTTTTCGACCGAGACCCATCGAAGATGTTATTGAAGAGATTTCACTGAATCCCCAGAAGAATATTAGCTTTTATGATCCTTCTCTAACTATCGATCCAAGTTATACCAAGGCTCTATTTAAAGGTATAAAAGACTCCGGTATCAATAAAAAATTTGCTTGTTATGGAAATATAAATATCTTAGCAAAAGATGATGAATTATTAAAACTTGCCAGCGAAGCTGGTGTAATACAATGGGAAATAGGTTTTGAGTCCATCATACAGAAAAGCTTGAATGATATAGGAAAAAAGAGTAACAGAGTGAAAGAATATGCAAAGGGCATTAGAAAAATACATGATTACAATATGATGATTCTTGGCGATTTTGTATTTGGATTTGATAATGATCCGCCAGATATTGGTGATAAAACTCTTGAATTTGTTAATGATTCGGATATAGATATACCTGACGTACAGATACTGACACCCTTTCCAGGCACACCCCTTTTCAATAGACTAGAAAACGAAGGGAGGATTATAACGAAAGATTGGTCAAAGTATGATTTTGAACATGTTGTTTTTAAACCAAAACGAATGACAGTAGAAGAATTATACGAAAATGCAAAAATTTTTTTCAAAAAATCCTATAAAAAGACAAAAATCTTAAAGAGAGTGATTAGAGGAATAAACCTTGGATATGATACCTTCGTTGTGGTACTATTTGAAAATTTAACTATGTCAACAAAACGATATATTTGATGTTTGATCTAGGACGATTCAATTTTCTTCTTTTAAATAAATATGAACTACTGTTATGGAAATCAGGATGAATACTAAAAATAATGTTAGTGGAATAATTGAATAAGTTTTAATAAAGAGATTAAACGAAACAGAGTTGCACCATATGAGAAAAAGAGCGCTGACCAGCTTCCTTATTAAAGTAATTTTTCTAAAAAGATTAACAAGAATTAGAATGGGCAAGCAGATAGTGATACTGACTAGGATTACATCATTCCAAGCAAAATAATATATTGATAAAATAAAGCTCAAAACAAAAAGGATAGTACCCACATAAATTGTTTTTCTTTGACCTAGTATTGAACATGTGGTTTTAATACCAAATTCTCTATCTGTTTCAATATCAAAGTAGCTAATAAAAAGATAATAAGATGCTACAAGTAGACTAACAATTACAATTTGCACAATTGATTGATTCGTAAGAGGATTACCTAGAAGAACATACCCCAAAAGAAAGGGTATCGCTCCAAATCCCAATGCATTAGCTAAGATGTCGAGTGGAGGAATAGTTTTTAGTCGCAGTGGAGGGGTTGCATAGATGAAAAATACTAAAAACAAAGACAATCCAATAATCGCTAAGTATACATCTATATAGAATAATAAGAGTAAACTGAGTCCAGCGGACAGGAAAGATGAAAATAGCATTTCTTTTGGTGAGATGAATCTAAAAAATTCAATATTTTTCTCGGCATGTTTATCCAATTCTCTATCAAATACATAATTTATCCAAGAACCAGAATTAACGATAAGTAAGATAGAAAGCATGGCCAGCATGGTATAAATCAAATGAAAAGATTGAAAGGAATACCATTCCCCAAGAAGTAAAAAAATTATTGCAACTAGTCCACCCTCATATCTAGATGCTTGAATGTAGTATCCTACTTTATAACATATAAATTTCAATTTGGAAGCAATATTTTTCTTCATTTTTCTCAAATAAAGCAAGATAAAAATTACAAATTATAAGATTTTCGTATCTTATAAAAAAGTAAAGCCTACGAGCGACGAATGTAAAACATAGCTTGATATGAAATAAGCTATTATTGCACCAGTATTTAGAAAAGGAAGTCCTGGCTGTGGTTTACCTTTTATGACAAGTAGCATGAGAACAAAAAAGCCAACAAGAATACCAAGAATAACTGAAAAGGATATCATAAGATCGCCAATAAAGTTATAGCAAGCTGCAACAAGGATACCTGGTATAACAACATCTCCAACCCCCATAAAAAAAGCATCCCTTTCTTCACCCTTATCAAGTTTCTTTTTCAGACTAGTTTCTTCCTTTCTGAAGGAATATGGCAGCTTCTTTGGTATTATGAAAAGAACAGGTAACTTTAGATCAACAACTGTATCTGCCAGTGTTATCATGTGTTTTGTTTTGTATACTGAGATGAAATCATATATGGCAAGAATAGTAAGTAAAATTATTACAAGAGGAATGGTCAGTGAGATGCCAAATATTGCAATCGAACCTATAGCTACGAGAATTCCACATAAGTCTATAACATACCACTCAGGATAGTATACAAGAGCTAGAACTATCAGCAGAGTCATAACAAGAGAGAGATAAAATGCAAAAGGCTCTGCAATAAACATTACAAAAATAGGGTCAAGAACGTACATGCTTGTTACTGCAACTGCCGCGAGAATAAACACGTAAATTAACTTCTTTTTCCAATATTTTGCAATCGTTAGAATAACAAGAGTTAAAACGAGAAGGATTGCTATGAAATAGATAATGTTCATTGGATTTTCTGGATTCTCAAATGCCTGCATGCCTGCGTTTTTAAATGGTTTTACTATCAAGAGAGAGACAAAGTATACAAACAAAAAAAGCATTGACATCCAGAGTGTTGGTATTATTTCATTGGCCTTCATCATTTTAGTTAGCACTTGGGTATATTTTAATCATACGAAAAATACAAACCACATATATATACAATATATCGCTACAAGAAAAACTCCCTCTATACGTGAGATTCTTTTTCCTGTATAAAATATTGGAACGAGAAAAAGAGTAACAAAAAACAACAAAACCATACTCATCAAAGCCCTAAAATCAACGGCAACTTCTGTGATAATGGAAACTATGCCCATTATAAGAAGTATATTGAATATATTTGAACCAATGAGATTGCCAATTGATATATCTCCTTCCTCTCTATTTGATGCCATCGAGGATACAACGAGTTCTGGAATGGATGTTCCTATAGCAACCATAGAAACTGCTATGACCATCTCTGAAACTCTGAACCACCTCGCAAAGAAAACCGCTGAGTCAACAAGAAGTTCTGCACCAACTACCACGCCTATAATACCAAAAATAATGAAAGCTACATTCCTTTTCAAATCCCCATCTTTTTCTATATTGTTAATGTCCCTTTCCATATGCGCAATTCTGAGAAAAAACAGAATGTAGAGTGCAAAGGACATTATGAGTATTGTTCCACCTACAACATTGAGTAATCTAAAGTATGAAAGACCAGTAAACAGCGCTACGACCAGAAGAAGTATAGGGACTTCTCTCCGTATAATGGTCTTGCTTACAGAAATTGGTTTCACTATGGCGCTTATTCCAAGAACGAGCAATAGATTTGCAAAACAGGAACCTATAACATTTCCAAGAGATAGTAATGGATGTGAGTGAATGGCAGCTATAGTGGAGGTCGTCAGTTCTGGTGCAGAAGTACCGTATGCAACGATGGTAAGAGAGATAATCAGTGAAGAAACTCCAATACGAGCAGCAGTTTTTGACGTTCCTATGATGAGAATATCAGAGCCCTTGTAGAGGAGTATAGTACTAACTATGAACAGAAGTGAATTTATCAGCAAATCGTTAAGCATCAGAATTGTAATCAACTAATCTGCTTAAATATGATGGGGGTAAAAAATGAAAAAAGGTTATTGATGCCCGATTTTATAAGATCTTTTTGGCATATTCTTTGGATATTTATATATGAGGTATGCCTGCCATAGGCCTATACCAATGCATACTAAAAGTATACTGAGCATGAATGCCTGCCATGACACCTCAACGAACTCTCCTCCCTCTAGACCTGCTGCAATTACATCGTTAAAGTATCCCATTGCGTGATCAACAAATACCATTACCGTTGTACCCCAGAATATAAGACTCAAAACCTCTAGCTTGTACCTGCCATCATCTTTGAAATACCACAGCGTTGTTGCAATTACAGCAGCTATAGCACTTGCTATCAACCACATTCTGCTTCACCTATGCTCTTACTTTTTTAGAGATAATCAATTCTCTCTTCGCTATCATTGCAGAAACTGCAACCATTATAATCCACACAAGAGTTACAACCGCAGCCATCATCAATCCATTGGTAACCATTTCATGCAACATTATTCCTACTTCACTGGGATCTCGCATTGCAGTCAGAAACGGTGGAACCGGTGAAACTTCGCCATGCCATATATGCTCTATCGCAAGCAGTATAACGCCTCCCCACAGCATCGTATTTAGCCATCCTAATTTCAGTTTTTCAGCTCTCTCTTTTCCAACTGTTTTCTGCACAATTGTTGTAACAACTGCCTCAGCCCCGGGCACAAGAAAACACGCCATCTCTTAGCCTCCGTAACACTTTTCTATCTTTCGTGCTACAGAATAGTAAAGTAGTATAAAATGATTTTGTTTTGTTTGATATTAAAAAGAAAAAAAGAGATTAGATAGCCTTTGCTATCTCCTCTACAGCCTCTGGATTTGCAAGTGTTGATGTATCACCGACATCCTGACCTAGCGCCTTTGCTCTGATTACTCTTCGCATTATCTTTCCGCTTCTTGTCTTTGGAAGGTCATTTACAAACCGTATCTCATCAGGTCTTGCTATCTTACCCATCTGTACTCCAACGTGTTCTCTTAGTTCCTTTTTGAGTTCCTCTGTTGGCTCTACTCCCTGTTTAAGCGAGACAAAGGCAACTATGGCTTCACCCTTGAGCTCGTGTGGTTTTCCTATAACTGCTGCCTCAGCAACCTTTGGATGACTTACCAAAGCGCTTTCTACCTCGGAGTTGCCTATCCTGTGTCCCGAGACATTAAGGACATCATCCGCTCTACCTTGTACCCAGAAATATCCGTCTTCATCTTTTCTTGCCACGTCTCCAGCAAGATAAACATTCTCGAATTTGCTCCAATATGTTTGCTTGTATCGTTCTGGCGCTTTGTACAGCCCTTTTAGCATACCCGGCCAAGGTTTGAGAATAACAAGATTTCCTCCTGCATTGGTAATAGAGTTACCGTTCTCATCAAATACATCAGCTTGTATTCCTGGGAATGGTCTTGTTGCTGAACCTGGTTTGAGAGGTGTTATTGGTAGAGGTGTTATAATGAAATGACCTGTCTCTGTCTGCCACCATGTGTCCATTATTGGACATCTCTCATTTCCTATATTCTTGTAGTACCAAATCCAAGCTTCTGGATTGATAGGTTCTCCAACAGAACCAAGCAATCTAAGAGAGCTCAAATCGTGCTTCTTGACCCAGTCCTCACCATACCTCATGAACAATCTTATGCTCGTTGGTGACGTGTAAAGTACTGTAGCCTTATACTTTTCTATGATCTGCCACCATCGATCAGGGTTTGGATAGTTTGGTGCCCCTTCATAAATAATCGAGGTAACTCCAAGTATTAGTGGTGCATAAACGATGTAACTATGACCCGTAACCCATCCTACATCTGCTGCACACCACCATACATCACTATCTTTCAA
>CAYUOG010000041.1:0-6472 GCA_964446335.1 uncultured Thermoplasmatales archaeon | reverse complement strand
AGTTAACAAACGTAACCTTCTTCAGAGGAACAACATTTGCCCATGAAACTCCCTTGTCATAACCCTTTACGTTCTCTCTTATATTGCCATCTGCAGATACAATAGGCATGGTCAAGAAAAATATTGCAATAATACTTGCTAACAATTTACATACTGCTCCATTCATGACATTCTCACCCTGTTGTTAATTTAGTAATATCTATAATCTTATAGTTAAGTATATATTTATTCATAAATATATTTTTCTAAAAACACAATAATTTAGAAGTCGATTCCTCTTCTAGCACTCGCTCCATTGGCATAAGGATGCTTTATCTCAAGGATTTCACTGACAAGATCAGCCTGTTCTATTAGCTCTGCTGGAGCATATCTACCCGTAAGTACCAGCTCAACATCTTCTGGTTTTTCTTTCAATAGTTTCAGTACATCCTTAAGAGAAATGAGGTTGAAATCTATGGCAACGTTTATTTCATCAAGTATAACAACATCATATTCTCTTTTTCTCAGTATTTCTTTCGCATGTATTAAGCCCCTTTGTGCAAGTTCAATATCAACTTTGTCAGGATTTTTTTTGGAAACAAACGATTTTCTCCCAAATTGAATCATCGTAAAGTTTTTGATTTGTTTTATCGCCTTTAATTCGCTGTATTCTCCGCTTTTCATAAACTGAATCATGTAAACCTTTAGTCCCGCTCCTGTTGCTCTCAATCCGAGTCCAAGAGCCGCTGTAGTTTTTCCCTTTCCATTTCCAGTATATATGTGAATATAACCTCTTTTTAGGCCCATGATTATTACATTGTTGAATTGGTTATATTTCTTTTGTCTCGATTATGAGCAGTATAATAGACATCGAAAGAAAATATTAAAAGGCAATAGAGTTTGTAGACCTACAAAACGAGAAGGGATGTATATGAGGGAATACAAAATCAAAAGAGGACATAATCCTGATTTAAACAAAATACTGCTAAATTACTTTGGTGTAACTGGCGATACTGACAGTGGCTTTGAATTTAAAGTAGAGGGTATAGGAAACATATTCATCCAGAAAAAGGGCAACTCACTATTTATAGAAACCAAATCATCAGGTTCTGTAAAGGCAGACTATTCTATAATAAAGAAGTGGAATGACTTTCTCTATGAAGCAACAGGAAAAACGGCAAAGGAGAGAAAAAAGGAATTTTCAAAACTCTCATGAATTATTTTGGTACTTTTTTCCAATCCTCAAGAAATCTTTTTATACCGACATCAGTAAGTGCGTGCTTAACCATCTTTTTTATGACTGCCGGTGGAATTGTTGCTATATCTGCTCCTAACCTTGCAGCTTGGACAACATGTACAGGATGCCTTATGCTTGCAACTATTATCTGTGTTTTGAAATCATAGTTTCTAAATATATCAACTATCTCTTCTACTATCTGCATTCCTTCATGTCCCATATCATCAAGTCTACCTATGAAAGGGCTAACATAGGTTGCTCCTGCCTTCGCTGCAAGAAGTGCTTGATTAGCTGAGAAAACAAGAGTTACATTGGTTTTGACTTTCTCTTTGCTTAATATTTTTACAGCCTTTAGTCCCTCTGCAGTCATTGGTATTTTTATGACAACGTTTTTGTGAATCTTTGCTAAATCTCTAGCCTCCTTGACCATTTCATCAGCGGTTGTACCAACAACCTCAAGGCTTATAGGGCCATCAACTATTTTGAATATCTCATCAACTATTTCCTTAAACGATCTGCCACTCCTTGCTATCAATGTGGGATTTGTGGTAACGCCATCTATTACTCCCCATGATGCAAGCTCTCTTATTTCGTCAAGATCTGCAGTATCAATAAATATCTTCATGGTCAAAACCCCATGGGGAGAAAACAATAGCTGTTCATAAGTATTTTGTTTTTGACTTTGATTTATTTATAAATTCAAAGTAAAATTTAAATCTTGAGATTAATTATAACATAAAAGGGAATATAGTTTTGGAAAGAATTTAAGAAAAGATTTATCAACCCTCTCTTAATTTGATACATGAGTTGGTGCTTTATATGGGTCTCTTTGACAAATTCAAAAAATCCAAGGAAGGGCAAACTACGAGCAATGGAGTTTTAGATAAATCTCCTGCAGGTAAGATCGAGGCAGAATATCAGGAAAATCTCTATTCTGTGGATTATAAGGGAGAAAGAACTCCCTTAAGAACCGTACCGAGAAGAGAATGGACAAATGTCTCAAGTGTAGAAGAAAAGATAGACAAACTCTCAGTAATAAAAAGAAAAACTAAGGGAAGAACACCTGATGTGGACGAGAAGATAGATAAATTGCTTGCCAAAAAATTCAAAAAGTGATTTTCAAAGGAATGCCGGATGATTGCAGTACTTCGTATAGGGCACAGGTTATACAGAGACCAGAGAGTTACTACTCATGTTGCACTGGTTGCAAGAGCTTTTGGAGCTGACAAGATTTATGTTGATAGGAAAGATGCCCAGTTAGAGAGAACTATAGCATCTGTTTGTGAGCGATTTGGAGGGGATTTTAGAATAAAAACAGGGGTAAAATGGAAAAAGATTATGGAGGAATGGCAGGGCATAACCGTTCATCTTACTATGTATGGTGAACCTGTAGAAAAAAAGATTTCAGAGATTAGAAGAGAGAAAAATGTTCTTGTTGTGGTTGGTGCAGAAAAGGTTCCCTATGAAGTATATGAGTTAGCCAGTTATAACATAGCCATAGGAAATCAACCCCATTCTGAGGTTGCAGCTCTTGCTATATTTCTTGATAGATATAATGAGGGCAAATGGGCAGAGAGAAAAATAAAGGGAAAGATTGAGATTATACCAAGCAAAAAGGGAAAGAGAGTGATATCGCATGAGTGAAGAATTACCATCACCAGAAAGATGCATAGAGTTGCTCAGAGAGCAGGGTTGTTCAGAAGAAGTGATTAAGCATTGCATTGCAGTAAGAGATCTTGCAGTAAAGATAGCAGAATGTGTTGGAGCAGATGTAAAGCTAGTAGAGGTAGGTTCACTTCTGCATGATATTGGTAGATCAAGAACTCATGGTATAATGCATGGAGTAGAGGGTGCAAAGATAGCAAAAAATCTTGGTTTGCCAGAGAGAATTGTAGACATAATAGAAAACCATCTTGGTGCTGGTATACCAAGAGAAGAGGCAATAAAGCTTGGATTGCCCCCAAAGGACTTCATTCCAAAAACTCTTGAAGAAAAGGTGGTTGCTCATGCAGATAATCTCATAGAGGGAAACAGGAAAACTAGTGTAGAGTATGAGATAAGAAGACAGTTGGAAAAGGGAAATAGAGATTATGCAAAGAGACTTAGAGCACTTCACAATGAGCTGAGCAATAGATGTAGCAGAGACCTTGATGAGCTTTGAGTAGGCAAAAAAACAATAACATTAAAAACCACGCAAAGCATAACATTGTTTCCTTTTGGGAGGACGAGAATGGTTGTAGACGTATTCAACGCTTTACTTGAGAGGAGTAGCTTGTTTGTAAACAGAGAGGTACTTCGCCCCACATACATGCCCGATGTACTGCCACACAGAGAAAGAGAGATAACTGCGCTGGCAGAGATATTCCTACCAGCACTCAAGGGAGATTCCCCTTCCAATGTTTTCATCTACGGTAAAACAGGTACAGGGAAAACAGCAGTTGTTAAACACGTTGGCAACCAGCTTATTAAAAAAGGCAGAGAGATGAATCACAATGTTAATTTTATCTACATCAATTGTGAGGTGGTTGACACTCATTATCGTTTGCTTCAAAATATCGCCAATCACTTCATAGAGCGATGGAGTGAGAGAATACCTTTTACAGGGCTTCCAACCGATGAGGTATATACACGTCTTAAGGAGCTTATAGACGGAAAAAAAGGAGTAACCATAGTTGCCCTTGATGAGATTGATAAACTAAAGGGTGATGAAGCTCTCTATACCTTATCTAGAATAAATGGCGAACTGACAGAGGCAAAACTTTCACTTGTTGGAATATCCAATGATCTAAAATTTACAGAATTTCTTGATCCTCGAGTAAAATCCTCACTGGGCGAGGAGAATATGGTTTTCTATCCCTACAATGCTCAGGAGCTGAAAGACATATTGGAGCATAGAGCCAAACTGGCATTGAAGCCAGATGCACTCACAGATTCTGTAATCCCTCTATGTGCTGCATTAGCTGCACAGGAGCATGGAGATGCAAGGAGGGCATTGGATTTACTTCGTATATCTGCAGAGCTTGCTGAGAGAGAGCATGCAGAGAAGATCACAGATAGACATGTTAGAAGAGCACTTCACAAAATAGAATTGGATAGAGTGGCTGAGGTCATAAAGACATTACCTCTTCATTCAAAGATACTGCTTCTGGCAATAGTGAGACAGGATAAGGAGAAAAAGAACGCTGGATTGAAGGCTACACTTACTACAGGAGATGTTTACGATACCTATATGAGATTATGCAGAAAGATAAAGGTAGAGAGTCTTACCCAGAGGAGAGTAGGTGATCTTCTATCTGAGCTTGATATGCTTGGAATCATTACAGCTAGGGTAATATCCAAAGGAAGATATGGAAGAACAAGGGAGATTCAACTTTCTGCTTCAACAACTGAGATAATACGTATTTTCCAGGAAGATGACACCGTAAAACCATTGATTCTATTACGAGGACGGGGACAGACAAAGCTGATTTAAAGAGACAACTCGCCCTTTCTTAACGCCTCTACTGGAGGTAACATTGCTGCCTTTTTTGCTGGTATGGATGCAGCAAGTATAGAGAGAACCATCGGTAAGATAAGAACTGTAAGGACTGTAAACCAGTTTATGATAAAACCTATGTTGAGCTGTGTACCCGCTATAAACTGCATCTTTATTCCATACCAGTTGACAAGATGCATTACTATGAATGATACTATAATACCAAGAATTCCCGCCAACAATCCGATGAATAAACCCTGATATAAAAATATCTTGAAGATAACTCTATCTCTTGCACCAAAGGCTTTAAGTGAGCCTATCTCCCTTGTTTTTCTAAGTATAATTGAATCCATCACATACTTGATTGCAGCACCACAGAGAAGGAGTGTAACGCCCATACTTCCCCAGAGAAGCAGGGTTACAACATCTTGCATTGATCCAGAGGCATATACTATGAGATCGTGCCATGTAAACACATTCATTCCCGGTACCACCGATTCAATCTTTTCTTTTACCTGTCTTGAGTGACCTATTGGATCTAGATTGTAGGCAGGCTCAGGCGCATCTACTACTACCACATCTCCTATGTTCTCATCAACATCTATTGGTTTAAAGCCTCTAAAAGCTCCTATCCCAGGTATAACCCACTCCTTGCCTGTTATCGTTCCATAACCTTTTACCTCTCTCAGCGAGTCGGCGGGAATAAACCAAATCATGGCATCCACAGTTGGTGTTCCGCTCTCATACAACCCAATGATCTTAACCCTGATTCCAGCATAGCTCGTTCCCCTTGCTGACGTGCTAACGTAAATATCCAATACCTTTCCAACTCCTATTATGGACGGATGAATCTTGGCTGCTGTAGCACCTACAATTACAGGATAGGGTTCTTCATTCACAAAGAGACGCTGTCCAGAGCCATATACTAAATCTGGTAGATTCCCAGGTCCCTTTAATTCGATATACATGGGAGTATGTCCCTTTAATATGGGGTCATCCTTCTGGAAGAATCTTCCTGCTACTATTTTGTTTCTTAAAGCCTGCGCTTCAGGATCCTTCTCTATATCTATCCCCTGCAACGTACAGCCATCAACAGCCTCCTTTTCAGCTCCTAAACCATAGGAGCCTTGAGCTGTCACTCTTATAGCAGTCTTATACCTTGGTAAATTCCTCTCTATCATCCTTGCAATTCTACCAGCATTTTCCATAGTTGTCTCCGTTCCATAGAGATCACGAACATTGCAATCGCTGTTTGCAATAACTGCATCACAGGTTATCATCTTGCTTGTTTCATTCACAACCTGCATCATGTAGTTTAGATAGGCATTTTCAAGTAGAAAAGATGTCATGGTTAGTGCTATAACAATGATTATTACTGCATAAATCGCCTTATGTTCATTGAGTTCTCCCAAGGCAAATTTTATACTTATGCTCATCTTATCCTCCATCGGTATGGGTATCAGCCGCTATTGTTCCATCTTTAAGTGTGATCTTTCTTCTACCATATCTTGCAATACTTGGATCATGAGATACAAAAATTATTGCAACTCCCTTTGATTTGTTGGTTTCTCTGAGTAGATCCATTATCTCTTTACTGCTATCACTATCCAATGCTCCTGTAGGTTCATCAGCCAGGATGATGGCAGGATCATTGATTAAAGCCCTTGCTATAGCTACCCTCTGTTGTTCTCCACCTGATAGATGAACACCTCTATGATAGCTTCTGTGTTTTATATCCACTTCTTCAAGTAATTTCAGTGCCTTCTTTTCAAGCTCATCCT
>CAYUOG010000040.1:0-6523 GCA_964446335.1 uncultured Thermoplasmatales archaeon | reverse complement strand
ATAAGATATTGGAAGGTAAAGGTAAACCAGACTATGATAGATGTATAAGAATTGCTACAAAAGGAGCTCTAAAAGAGATGGTATTGCCTTCTCTTCTAGCAGTTATAGTACCAATAATAATTGGTATATGGAAACTTGAAGCACTTGTAGGTCTACTTGCTGGTGCAACAGCAACTGGATTTCTGCTAGCTATATTTCTAGCCAATGCTGGCGGTGCATGGGATAATGCAAAGAAATATATTGAAGAGGGTAATCTAGGTGGAAAAGGTAGTTTTGCTCATAAAGCAGCGGTTGTAGGTGATACAGTAGGTGATCCATGTAAAGATACATCCGGTCCATCCCTAAATATACTTATAAAACTAATGTCTATAGTGTCACTAGTGTTTCTACCACTTTTCATCTCTATTTAATTTGATTTCAAAAAAATTATAAAGAAAGAAACTTTACCCACCCTGCAATTTGTAAAGGGAGGAATTCCCGTGTATAAGATGGTAACAATAGAAGATACAATAAGAATACCCCCACATCTATTCAGCGAGGATCTAAAGAAGGTAGTAGAGGATATGGTTCATAAAACCTTTGAAGGTACCTATAAGAAGGATTATGGAGTAATAGTAGTAACTGATAAGGTAGAACCTGTAGGAGAGGGCATTATAATACATGGCGACGGGGCAATGTATCAGAAAGTTAAGTTCGATGCCCTTGTATTTATGCCTGTCCTTCAAGAGGTAGTGAATGGATTAGTGTGTGAGGTTGTAGAATTTGGTGCATTTTGTCATATAGGGCCAATAGATGCTTTGGTGCATATGAGCCAGATAATGAATGACTTTATAGAGGTTGATATCGATAATGAGAGACTTACTGGAAAAGAAAGTAAGAAGGTTCTTACTGTGGGAAGCAAGATAAGAGCTAGAATAGTTGCGGTGAGTATGAACGAGCTCTCGCCCAGAGAGAGTAAGATAGGCTTGACTATGAGACAACCAGCTCTTGGAGCTCATGAATGGATAGAAGAGGATAGAAAAGAGAAGAAAGAAGAGCCAACGGAGAAGAAAAAGAAGAAAGGAGGGAAAAAGAAAAAATGAAGACACTATATGCCTGTAAAAACTGTCACCTGATTACTGATAAAACCGAATGTCCTGTATGTTCAATACCAACCTCAAAGAGATGGAGAGGTTATGTGGTTATCTTTGACCCTGTTCGCTCTCAGATTGCACAAAAAATGAACATAACAAAGTCTGGTACCTATGCCCTCAAAGTTAGATAAGGTTAGATACCGATTGCCAGAGAATCTCAGAGATGAACTGAAAAGACCGATTGGGCGTCTTTTGGATGAGAAAACTCTGATTTCCTATTTAAAGAAAAGAGATTTTATTGTTTCTGTTGGCGATATGGTCACTGCTACAATTTTGAAATATGGAGTTATACCAAAGATAGCAATTATAGACTTCAGATGTAAAAGAAGAGATTGTGGTGAAGAGATTTACAATGTGCTCAAGGACTATGGTAATATAAAGATAAAAGTAAAAAATCCTGCATCAGTTATAACGGAGGAACTGTGGAGCGCTGTAAAGAAAGCCTATGAAATCTGTAAAGAAAAGACGGTTTGCATCATAGTTGATGGTGAAGAGGATATGGCATCTCTTATTGCCATTCTTTTTGCTCCATCCAGCGGAACAGTAATATATGGATTGCCGAATAAAGGGGTCATACTTGTAGATGTAACCGAAAGGGAAAAGGGCATGGTAAATAAGGTGCTTGAAGGATGTGATAAATATGAACATCGAAATCGTGGAGAAGAAGGAAAATAAACTACTCAACAGAACAGAAGTACATTTTAGAGTAATCCATGAAGGAGAAAAGACTCCAGAGAGAGAACTGGTGAAAAATGATTTGGCAGAGATATTGAAGGCAAAGAAGGGAAACATAGTACTAGAATATTTAAAGCCTGAATTTGGGATTCAGCGGAGTATAGGCTATGCGAAAATCTACAAGTCCATGGATGATGCAAAAAGGATTGAGAAGGAGTACATACTGAAGAGAAACAAGTTTGGAGTGGAGAAGGAAAAGGCAGAAGAAAAGAAGAAAAAAACAGAGAAACCACCTGAGCAGAAAGAAGAACAGACAGATAGTACTGAGGAAAAAAAGAAAGAGAAAACCAAGGAAGAAGCAGAAGAAAAGGTAAAAGAGGGAGAAGATGGCAAAGAATAGTCTTTACAAGATAGAAGAGGGTAAGCTAATAAGATTGAGAAAAACCTGTCCAAAGTGTGGTGATGGCGTATTCCTGGCAGAACACAAGGATAGATGGACTTGTGGTAGATGCGGTTATACAGAGTTCAAAACAAATACAAATAAGGGACAGTAATTTCACATTAAACTTTTTTAGATTTACTTTTATGCTTTTTTGAGGGTCTATAGTGTAGTCTGGATATCACAGAGGCCTCCGGAAGCCCCTTTCTTAAAAAGAAAGCGGCATTACCCATAAAGAAGGGGGGCTGAAAATAGCCTCTAACCCGGGTTCAAATCCCGGTAGACCCGTATCAAATTTTATGAATGAAATTAGTTTCAAAACAGTTTTTATAACACCTTGTTTAAATGTATAAGTAAACATTTGTAGTCTATAAACCCCTAAAATAAAATATACCTAATCATATCTCTGCTTGACATGCCAGCAGTAAATTTCAGTTACAATGACTTCCTGAAGGTTTTAGGGTATAACCTGCAAAAAGAAGGTTTTCTGGAAAAGATACCTCTTATTGGTACTGAAATAGAGAAGGTTGAAGGAGATGAGATAAGTATAGAGGTCTTTCCAAACAGACCAGACCTTGTATCTGTTGAGGGCATTGCAAGAGCATCAAGGGCTTTTTTCGGTTTTGAAACAGGTCTAAAGAAGTATTCATCTGAAAAATCAGACATTGTTACAACTGTAGATTCTTCTGTTTCTGAGGTGAGACCGTTCATTGCTACTGCACTTATAAAGAACGTTACAATGAGCGATGAACTAATTGCCTCTCTCATGGATTTACAGGAGAAATTGCATTTTGGCATTGGTAGAAATAGAAAAAAAGTGGCGATAGGCGTACATGACTTTGATAAGGTTGAGCCACCTTTTACCTACAAAGCAGTTGATCCAAAAACTGTAAAATTTGTCCCACTTGCAGATACAAGGGAGATGGATCTAGATGAAATTCTACAGAAACATCCAAAGGGTATAGACTATGCTCATTTGTTACAAGGAAAGAAAAAGTATCCTCTCCTAATCGATTCTCAGGATAATGTTCTCTCTTTTCCGCCGATCATTAATGGAACTTTAACAGAGGTTACACCATTCACAAAAAACATATTCATAGACGTTACAGGAACAGATAGAAATGCTGTACATACTGCATTAACAATAGCTTCACTTGCGTTAGTAGAGAGAGGAGGAACGCTGTATACCACTACAGTCAAAGAAGGAAAAAGCACTTTTATCTATCCAGAGTTAACCCCTCAAAAGAAGATTCTATCATTAAAGTATACTCAAATCATACTGGGATTAAAGTTATCCAATAGAGAGATTGAAAATAGTCTGCAACGGATGGAGTATGATACTAGGATCGTCGATGAGGAGAAAATAGAGGTTCTAATCCCACCTTGGCGTGCAGATATACTACATGAGATAGATATTGTTGAGGATGTAGCTATAGGCTATGGTTTTGACAGATTTAAAGAAGATATTCCAAAGGCACTTACCTATGGCAAACCTCTCAGGAGATATGAGCAATATGAAAAAGCACGAATTTCGATGATAGGTTTGGGTTTCAATGAAGTCACTACTCTGGCACTCTCCAACAAAGAGGATGAATTCGCAAAGCTTGGTATGAAAAAGAAAAAAGTGGTTGAGATTGAAAATCCTATCAGCGAGGAATACACATGTCTGCGTGTGCACCTATTGCCTTCTTTACTCAAGATTTGCAGAGAAAATAGACATCATCCTCTCCCACAGAAAATCTTTGAAGTAAATCATGTGATAAATGATGATGCAAAAAATGAAATGCATATTGCTGCCCTTCTGGTAGATGCGAAGGCTAACTTTACTGCCTGTAAATCGATCGTAGAAGGTTTTACAAAAGATCTCGGCATGGAGATAAGTTTTGAAAGAGAAAATCATCCTGCCTTTATTCAAGGAAGGTGTGCAGCTATATTATGCGGAGGTAAAAAGATAGGTGTTTTTGGTGAATTGCATCCCTCCACAATACTCGCCTTTGAGCTTGAACATCCAGCGATTGCCTTTGAGATAAATTTAGATGGATAATTGCCACAATCCTTTTATAGAAACTTTCTTCTTTCTCTGGAGATGACTCTTCTTTGTAGCAAATGCTCAAAACCGGCAGTAACATTCATCAGATACAATGGAACTCATCTATGTAAAGAGCATTTTACCCAATATGTTGAAAAGAGAGTTAAAAGAGAAATTAGAAAACAAAGGGGAGAAAGAAGATTTAAAAAGGTAGCTGTTGCCCTCTCTGGAGGAAAAGATAGCTCACTTGCTCTCTATTTAACATATAAAATATTGTCAAATCATGCTGAAATTTACGCAATTACGGTAGATGAGGGTATAGCAGGATATAGAGAGAAAACAATAAAGCTAGCAAAGTCCCTATGCAATGAGTTAGGAGTTCCTCACCACATCATCTCTTTTAAAGAAACGTTTGGTATAACGATGGATAAAGTAGCAAAGAAAAGTGATGAGATTGGTACCTGTACCTACTGTGGTGTTTTTAGAAGAACTTGTTTGAATAAAGCAGCAAAGGAACTAAATGCCGATGTTCTTGTCATGGGCCATAATCTCGATGATGTTGCACAATCCATTCTGATGAACTTTACCAATGCTGACTTGGAAAAGCTAGCTCGTTTAGGACCGCATGAAAAGATTCGGCCAGGATTAATTCCAAGGTTGCTACCACTAAGATTGATACCAGAGAAGGAAACTTTCCTCTACGCATTGCTTAACAATCTTCCAACAAGTTTAGACCAATGTCCTTATGCACTATCAACTCGTGGTAAATTTAGAGAGATTGTAGATGATCTAGAGGAGATGAATCCAGGAACAAGACATAGCATAGTTCAGAGTTACGATAGAATAAAACCTTTTCTTCTGACTTCATTTTCCCAGACAGAACTCCATGCTTGTAAGATCTGTGGTGAACCAAGTATCAATGAGATATGTAAATCCTGCTCTCTTAGAAAAAAGCTAGGAATACTATGACAAATCTTTTATGCAAACAATGTCTGCTATTTTTGAATGGAGAGGCTACCACTTAGATGTAAACCATTGGATGATCTACTTGGTGGAGGACTAGAAAATGGAATCGTTACAGAAATATATGGCGAGGCAGGTACTGGGAAAACTAATATTTGTTTACAAGCAGCTAGGGAGATTGCAGTATCTGGCAAAAAAGTAGCTTTTATAGATTCTGAAGGGGTCTCCATGGAGAGACTCAGACAGGTTTGTAGCGCTCCAGGTTATGATGTAAATGCCTTTCTTACAAATATTCTATTCTTTAATCCTCACTCGCTAGAAGAACAGGAGCAGATGGTGAAAAACATTCTGAAATTAAAAAACCTCAAACTAGTGATCATCGATACCATAAATCTTCTTTATAGAATGAAGCTTGAAGAAGATGAAGAGGGAGCAACTCGCTCTATAGTAAGACAACTCACCTTTTTACAAATCAATGCAAGGAGACACAATCTTTATATTATCGCAACAGGACAAGTCTATTCTACTGAAGATGGAGATGTCAAGCCATTTGTGGGGAGAGGAATGGAACATATGGCAAAAACGATAATAAAACTCGAGCGGGTAGATACAGGGAAAAGAAGAGCAGTCATTATCAAACATAGATCTCAACCAGAAGGAAAATCAGCTGTTTTTACAATAACTGCGCATGGAATAGAGTAGCGAAATCAATAAAAATGTGTGCACCATATTAGTAATATGGCTGTAAGTAAAATATCAATAGATGAACTTCTCTCAAATTACGATAAATCAAATCTTGTAATTGCAACAGTCTGCTCCCATTCTAGTCTTCAAATTTTTTATGGAGCCAGAAGAGAAGGTTTTAAAACACTCGGTATAGCGGTTGGTGAAAAAACAAGGTTTTATGATGCTTTTCCTCTAGGTAAACCCGATGAATTTTTTGTCGTCGACAACTACAAAGAGATACCAAAGTATGCTGAAGAACTCAGGGAAAAAAACGTTATTGTGATACCCCATGGCTCCTTTGTTGAGTATCTTGGTGCAGAAAATTTCTTAAAACTTGAAATTCCGACCTTTGGCAATAGAGAAGTTTTACTCTGGGAGTCTGACAGAAAGAAAGAGAGGCAATGGCTAGAGAAAGCCGGCCTAAACATGCCTACTCAGATAAAAAACCCAGAGGATATAGATAGACCTGTAATTGTAAAGTACGATGGTGCAAAGGGTGGAAAGGGATTTTTTATAGCCAAAACCTATGAAGAATTTAAGAAACTTATAGACTGGAAT
>CAYUOG010000039.1:0-6568 GCA_964446335.1 uncultured Thermoplasmatales archaeon | reverse complement strand
AGAGCCCCTTCATCTTCAAGCTGATATACCTTTTAGCTAGAGAAAACAACCTCTTTTTATCCTCAGGATGAACAAGATCAAAGGCCGGTTTACCAATCAACTCCTCAGGTTTATAACCCATAATCTTCTCATGAGATGGACTAACATACACGTACCTTGGATTCAACGAAAAAGTGGTGATAGCGATTAAATCACTTGTGCTCTCAACTATCGCCCTAAACAACTCTTCTCTATCTACCGGTTCCTCAAAAAACATGTCAACAGATGAAAAAGAAGAATCCACATCAGCATCAGAACCCTTACCTGAGTCATCTAAAACAGAGGGATCCCTATAAACAAGAGAGGTTTTTCCCTTGAGTAAACCAAGTTTCTCAGCTTCTCTAAGCTCCCTAACTATATCGGGTTCACTCCTCATATACCATCCCTTTACCTACAACAATCTACACCAAACATGAAATATACTCCAATATGGAGTAACTCAAAGTGCATCCCTAATCCACCGTTTAAAGAAAAACAATATTTAAATATAAAAAATTAATGGGAGTAACGTCTCATCTTAAATAGACAAACCATACCTTTTTATTCTCATTTCTATTATCATATAACGAGGAGAAAAATCTTTCATCTGCTTTAGGGGAGAATTTGGAGGGAGATGAGACATATTGCAACAAAATCGAAAAGATTTTCTAGTAATAGGTTAGCCTCGATTGGCATTGGTTCACTAATTATTTTTATTGCAATGATTCTCGTTGCTGGAATAGCGGCGAGCGTTATCATACAGACAATGAATTCTCTACAAGAACAGGCAAGTAAAACAGGTATTTCCACAATGAGAGATATCGCTGGTGGTATAAAGGTAACGCAGGTAAGTGGACATACTATCAACTCAAAGATTGATCAATTAGCCATATTTATAACTCCAATTGTGGCATCCGAGGATATTGATCTCACCTATACATACATCTCTCTGACAGATTCCTCCAAAAAGGTTATACTAAACTACGATAGTAGTTGTTTCAGCAGCAGCATTTCAAATGGTTTGTTTGGCACGTTAAATGCTTCAAATCTTACTGCAACAGAATATGGAATAATCGTTGTGAGAGACATAGATTCATCCTGTACCTCAAGTACTCCTGTAATAAACGAAAATGATATTGTTATCTTGCTGATCAATACAACCTCGTGTTTCTCCGGGATAGGAACTAATACAGACGTTACTGGGGCAGTTAATCCTGAATATGGAATAAGCGGCATTGTAAGTTTCACGACTCCGAGTGCACTTATAGATCCAATAGTGGAGCTACAGCAATAATCACTCACATTCCAAGGTATCCGCCGAGCGCTATTTTGACTCCTACTGCAGTTATAGCTACTGTCCATACAAAAGGTACAAAATAAAGGAATGTCAATAGTGTATGACTTCCACGTAATGCTTTTATCGTAAATGCAAGAATGAAGGAATGAATCATCAGTACAATGAACACTATAAGATATATAGTTGTAAAGGTTTCTGGAGGTACAGTAGATATAATTGCGCCTATATCTATACGCGCCTCTGATACATTCTTAAAAGGATCACCTGCTTCAAGCCACAGATCATTTAGATGATTTGAAATAAGGAGAGAAATATAAACAGAAAATGCTATACCAAAGGTTATTCCAGCAAATAAGGCAGCTGTTGTTTTTAGTATGGCATGTTTTTTAATTCTTAAATCTCTGATTTTTCTTATATTCTCTGTGATCATATGAGCTACATCTCTTGGATTAGCAGCCGCATAGGTTGCCTCTCTGAACATCTCACTAGCCCTCTGTATAAGATTACTACCAGTATCAACACCAAACCATTCCCAGGCTGCATCATCATTAATCCTTGTTCTCAATCTTCTGTACAGTGCCCTAATATGCTCTGTAAGTATTCCATAATCTTTTTCACTTAGATAATGAACAGATTCGTTAATCTTACCTCCTCGCATTGATGCTATTGAACCAAGTGCAGGTAGAAATCCAAGAAAATTTTTTTCCCGTCTTGTAATATTCTCTTCTTCCCTGTACACATCAAATCCAGGAATCAATAAGGGGGTTATAGAGAGAGCCATCATGATTTCAAAGGGAATGTCATTAAAGAAGGCAATAAACGATTTTCCAACGAAGAGAACTATGCCAATTACTATACATAGTATTATTGAGATATAGAACTCCTTGTAGAGTTTTTTTTCCAATTCCCCTTTTTCACCAGTCTGTGGCCATATTTCATCTGGAGGAACTATAGATTTCAATAAATAAAGAAGTAGGAGTTCTGATATAATCATCATAAAAGCAGAGAGGGATACATAGGTATAGATAGAAGTTCCTATGATCATAGGCATAATTATACCAAAGGACATTATGAAGGTGATAGCAATGAGTAGGCTCACATAGACCTCGTTTAGTATCGTTATGTTCTCGTTACTCGATTCATACATGGTTTTGTATTCTTCAAGCACACCTTCCTGCTCTTGCTCTATAAATTCTCTATGACTTACACCACTTATCAGGCTCTGAGAAAATCTATCGAGAAAATCTCTAAGCATCTTACTTGGAGTTTTATCTGATACAAATCTAAATGCCCTTGCCAGTGGAACCTTCCATTGTGTTGACAAAACACTTACTCTTTTCATCTCCTCCCCAAGGCTTTTGTATACTGGTTTTCCACCGATCATGTTGATTATGTCCTTAAGAGATAAATCAGAAATCGCAAGAACTCGTATGTGTGTTATGAAGTAGTGCATCTTTCCATTTATGTCATTTTCTCGATTTTTCCAATTTATATATGGATAAAATATGCCAAGGATTATTGGAACTAATCCGCCAACAATAAAAGTAATGGGGTCCAGATCAATAGGAAATGGCAGAACCGAAGGCAATATAAAAGGCATGCTCCAAACAAGTATGCCAAGAAAGATGAAGGGGAGAAGAACCGTTTTTAGAAATTTTTTGAAATCTTCTATACTTCTATAAGCGATCTTAAGTTCCTTTATAAACTGGTTCTTTTTTGTTTTATCCTTCTTTTTTTTGAATAGACCTTTGATTTTCTTTTTTTTATTTTCGCTCTCCTCAGCCATTGTATCAGCACTACAATTTTATTGGTAGTCCCTTCTCTCCTTCTCTATAATAACCCCATACCGCCTCTACCACCTTATAATAATCAAAGACCTCTTCCTCGACTAATCTCTCAAGAATGTATTTCCTTTTTTCGTATTCATCATAGATCTCCGATGTATCTGCATATCCTGCATTCCTGGCGATTTTTTCTTCTAAAATGTAACTGTTCTTGTTGGCGACAAATCTATGTACATCCTCAACAGGATCCCACTCGAAAGCCTTTCTTGCCATTATTCCATCAGCTTCTCTATTATATCCTTCTATTTCATCAATGGATACGCACCGTCTTATCTTTTTACCCTGTCTTTCTACCATCAGCTGGATATAAACTAGGTCTAAGTTATCCATGAACGTCTTTGGTACATTTATCGGATCTCCGGTAAATCTCTGTATAACCTTGGTAACACTTCCTGCATGGAATGTTGTCATAACTGGATGTCCGGTCTGCATGGCTTGGAAAACAATGTTTCCCTCTGCACCTCTTACCTCTCCAGGAATGATATAATCGGGCCTAGATCTCAAAGCAGCTTTAAGCAAATCAAAGAGATCTACCTGTCCCTCCTTTGGACCTGTGGTTTTGGTAAGTAAACGTTGCCAAACAGTATGAGGCACCTGCAACTCTGGTGTACCCTCAGCCGTATATATTTTCTTTTCAGGAGGTATAAACGGGATAATAGCGTTCATCGTAGTTGTTTTACCACACGCTGTTCCACCGCACAGGAAGAAACTTCTACCATATTGCAGACATAGCCACAGATAGGCTGCTATACCTGAGCTTATAGTTCCCCATTTGATAAGTTGAGTAACACTTATAGGAGTCTCTGTGAATCTTCTGATACTCATACTTGGGCCCTTTATACTCACTGCAGAGCTATAGATGATGTTTGTTCTACTACCATCAGGAAGCACACCATCAGCTATAGGTTGACCTTCACTAACAGGCATACCAATCTTTTCACTTAAAGCTCTTGAAAATACGGGACCTTCTTCTTTACTGATTCTTATGTTGGTTTTTATCATGTCAAAGAGCTTATGAACTAAATGAATATCCTCTCCGGTTACAACATGAATATCCTCAATATAGGGATCTCTCATAAATGGTTCAAGAGGACCACCACCTATAAGTTGTTTCAGTAAAATATATTCTATCTTTTTTTTCTCCATAGGTGTTAAGTATATCCTCTCTTTCTTGCCGAACATCTTTCCAAATCTTCCCTTTTTCTCTGGCTCCAAATCGCGTGCTTTTTCATCTACAATGACTATCTCATCAAGTAATTCCAAAAGAACTCTTTTTAACTCATCATCAGTAATGACGCTCTCCTTTTCTGGCGCTCTTTTTAGAATAATATTCAATATTTTGTCGTATTTTTTCTTTTCATTTTCATTGAGTTGTGGCTCTATAGCATTATAGAGAATCTCATTCATGTCAGGCGTTCTATAGAGATGAACAAATACCTCACCTTTCGTATGATATAATATATTCGGGTATTTCTCATCTTTGAGTTCAAAGGGGAGGGCTTTGTAAAACTTTGGAAGTTCTACTTTCTTTTTTATTCTTTCTATGTAATCTCTAAGATGTGGGTTTTCCTGAAGGAGTTTTTGTACTTCCTCCTCACTCATCTCCATCGTGCTTGCCTCCACCACTTTATTTTAATCCTAAAGTGGATTATATGGATATCGGTAATCCTTTCTCTCCTTCTTTATAGTATGTCCATATTATCTGAACAACTTCATAATAATCAAATATGTTTTCTTCAACCATCCTTTCAAGAATGCGCTTTCTCTTATCAAACTCCTCATAGATCTTCATTTTATCTGTATATCCTGCATTCTTTGCTATTCTCTCCTCCAGTATGAAACTATTTCTATTGGCTCTAAACAGATGGGTATCATCTACAGGATTCCATTCAAATGCCTTTCTTGACATTATACCATCAACTTCTCTGTTGTATCCTTCGATTTCATCAACAGAAAGTACTCTTCTGACTTTCTTTCCCTTTCTTTCTACAGCCATCTGGATTAAAACAACGTCCAGATTATCCATGAATGTCTTTGGTATACTTATCGGATGCCCAGTAAACCTCTGTATGACCTTGGTAACACTTCCCGCGTGGAAGGTTGTTATTACAGGATGCCCTGTCTGCATAGCCTGAAATACAACCCTTCCTTCTATTCCTCGGGTCTCACCCGGTATAATGTAATCTGGTCTAGAACGTAATGCTGCTCTCAGAAGATCCTCAAGTTCGACATGCCCCTCTTTTGGTCCAGTGGTTTTGGTAAGCAACTGTTGCCAGACTGGATGCGGTACAATAACCTCAGGAGTATTCTCTGCAGTAAATATCTTCTTCTCAGGCGGTATAAAGGGAATTATGGCATTTGTTGTTGTTGTCTTTCCAGAAGCAGTTTCTCCACATACAAATAGACTTCTGCCATATTGAAGACAGAGCCATAGATATGCAGCTATACCTGCATCGAAAGTGCCCCATTGTATCAACTGAGTTACACTGATGGGTGTTTCGCTGAATTTTCGGATGGTCATACTTGGTCCTTTCAAACTCACATCCTTGCTATGTATTATATTGACTCTACTTCCATCTGGCAGTGTACCATCAGCTATAGGCTGACCTTCACTAACAGGACTGCCTATTTTCTCACTAAACTCTTGTGAAAAGGTTGGTGCCCATTCCTTCTCTATAAATATGTTGGTTTTTACCATCTCGAATACCTTGTGGATTAGATGAACATACTCTCCAGTTATAACATGGACATCTTCGATATAGGGATCTCTCATAAATGGTTCAAGAGGACCTCCTCCAACGATTTCCTTGGTTATATCATACAGTATTTTCATCTTCTCTTCAGGGGTTACCCTTACTTTGCCACCTGCCTTACCAAATAATCCTTTCTTTTCTTCTACTGCACTTCCTTTCTCGTCCACAACTGTAAGCTTGTCCACCATCTCCTTGATTGCCTCTCTAAGTTCGTCTTGAGTTTTTATATCTGTTTTAAAAGTTGCCCTCTCATACATCATCTCCATGATTCTCTTTCGTTTTTTCTTCTCCTCCTCAGTTAGCCTAGGCTCAACGGCATAGTATATCTTCTCAGTCATACCCTTTGTTCTGTAGATGTGAATAAAGACCTCTCCTTTAGTGGGATATATTATGTTTGGATAGGGATTCTCCTTTAGATCTCTTGGTACCTTGCTGTAAAATTTTGGGGGCGGCATCTTTTGCTGTATCTCTTCCAGATATTTCTTTAGATGGGGATTTTCGTTAATTAACTTCTCAACCTCGTCTTTCCCCATCTCTGTCAATTTCCCACCTCCTCAGAAGGCAATGCTACTTGTTTCAATTGTAAGTCCTACGCCGGGTCTAACAGAGAAGGTGGTTACCGTTTCATATCTATTACGTGCGCCATTGAATTTCTT
>CAYUOG010000038.1:0-6606 GCA_964446335.1 uncultured Thermoplasmatales archaeon | reverse complement strand
GTATTCTACCTCTCCATACCTTACCCAGAACTTCTTCAAGTAGGAATTTGATATATGGTGCTGGAGATTCCAAAGAAACCTTTATTCTCTGAGTCCCCCCAATTAAAGGAATCCCTGAGTATTATGATAGCATTCTCTGTGTAAACATCTATCTTTCTTTTTACATTATGAGGAGTTTTTGGTAGATCCTTAAAAGACTCTCTACCGGGATGTTTAGCTCTTCTTACCCATTTCCAAACAGTTTTTCTGCTAACCCCAAAAATCCTTACAATATCTTTTACCTTCATACCATTCTTTCTCGCTTTTACCATCAATCTTCTCACTTCAGGTGTAACATGGTGCATCATCCCCTCCAGATGGATGAAATGATTTCCATCTGGAAAAATGTTACCGATGTGGGTTTACTTTACATGTTATAAAAATTTATGAGACTGTCAACCTTTTTGAACTGAAAGTTGATTTTTCTAGAAAAGCTAGGAGGGGATAAAAAGATAAAGCTGATTGGTGGAAATTTCAAAGAGGGTGATGTTGTTAAACTAAGATTCAGCTAAAAACGATATAAAAAAGTATATACACTATAACTGTATTCTGGGTAGAAAAACATAAGAACTTTTACGGTTAAAAAGAGGTGATAAGAGATATGCAACCAGCAAATATGGCATACGATAGGGCTATAACAGTATTCTCTCCTGATGGAAGATTATTCCAGGTTGAGTATGCAAGAGAAGCTGTGAAGAGAGGAACCACAACAGTTGGATTGAAGTATAAGGAGGGGGTGATACTGATAGTTGACAAACGGATAACATCTCGCTTAATTGAACCCAGCTCCATCGAGAAGATTTTCCAGATAGATGATCATATTGGATGTGCTACCTCTGGTTTGGTGGCAGATGCGAGGGTACTTGTAGATAGGGCAAGAGTAGATGCACAGATAAATGAGATTACCTATAACCAAAAGATAGAGGTCAAAACCCTTGTTAAGAGACTCTGTGATTTCAAGCAGACATATACTCAGTATGGTGGAGTAAGGCCCTTTGGAACCGCATTACTAATCGCAGGTGTTGACGAAACAGGACCAAGGTTGTTTTCGACAGATCCCTCTGGTGCGATGATAGAATATAAAGCTACAAGCGAGGGTGCAGGAAGAAATGGGGTGATAGCTTTCTTTGAGAAGTATTACAGAGAGGATTTAAACCTTGAAGATGCAATAATAGTTGGTATTAAAGCTCTCGCCAGCGGAACAGAAGAGAAGCTAAATCCAGATGCAATAGAGATAGGATTGGTAGATAAAACGCAGAAGTTTAGAAAACTCTCTCAAGAAGAAACAAAGGAGTACATAAAAAAAGCATTGGGAGGAATGTAGTAGATGACGAGCCTCGATGAGGCCGTTATAGCGAGACTTACAATAGGTGAAGACCATTTTGAGATTTTAGTGGATCCAAAGGCAGCAGCAGACTTTATTGACGGGAAGGAAATAGACATAGTTTCAAATCTTGCAGTTGATGAAGTGTTTAAGGATGCAAGAAAGGGTGATAGAGCCTCTGAAGAATCCATTAAGAAATGCTTCGGCACGACAGATATGGCTGAAGTTGCTAAGCAGATTATACTTAAGGGGAACATACAGCTTACTACTGAACAAAGGCATGAGATGCAGAAAAGAAAGCTCAATCAGATTGTTGAAACCATAGCAAGAAATGCAATGAATCCACAGACAAAGACTCCTCATCCAAGACAGAGAATAGAGTTGGCAATGAAAGAGGCAGGGGTTCATGTAGACCCTTTCAAACCTGTAGATGAGCAGGTTAAGGAAGTAATAGAAAAGATCAGACCAATCCTTCCAATTTCGATAGAGCAGGTAAAGGTTCTGGTAAAGATACCTGCCCAGCACATAGGAAAAGCATATGGTACAATCAGGGGATTTGGCACACTGATAAAGGAGGATTGGCTATCAGACGGCTCCTGGTCAGGAGTAGTTCAGATACCTGCAGGTTTGCAAACGCAGTTTTATGAGAAGCTAAATGCTTTAACCAAAGGAGATGTAGAGACAAAGCTTTTATAATCGATGAGTTTAAGGGGTTTCACATTCTATGAAAAAAGAAGTGCGAGACGTAGTATTTCCAAGCCAATTTCTTGGCGATGTTAATCAATATAAGGCTGGGCAGGGTACCTTTGTTGAGAATGGTAAAATATATGCAGAGAGGATAGGTATACAGAGCATCAGGAATAGAGTAATAACAGTAACTCCACTCAAAGGAAATTATGAACCTCATGCTGGAGATGTTGTTATAGGTATTGTAGAGGAGGTTTCTACATCCACTTGGCTTGTTGATATAAATGCTATTTATCCTGCTCTGCTCCATGTGAATGAGGTTCCTTGGCGTGTAGAGTTTGGAGATACAGCAAGATATCTAAATTATGGAGATGCAGTGATGGCAAAGGTACTATCATCAAACGAGCCAGATAGGTTGCAGATTACCTTAAAAGATCGTGGACTTTACAAGATAAACGGTGGAGCCATAATAGAGGTAGAACCAACAAAGGTTCCTAGAGTTATAGGTAAAAATGGCTCTATGATAACAACTCTAAAGAAATTCACAAATTCCAGAATATTTGTAGGGAAAAATGGTAGAATATGGGTTGATGGAGAAATAGATGCAATCCAGAAGATAGAAAAAGCTGTTAGACTAATTGAGCGAGATGCCCACACATATGGTTTAACTGAAAGGGTAATCGCTCTTCTAAAAAATGACGGGAGATAAAATGAAATCAGATATAGAACTTATTGATAAAAACGGAAAAAGATTGGATGGTAGAAAGCCAGATGAGTTGAGACCTATAAAGATAGAGGCAGGTCCGCTCTATAGGGCAGATGGTTCCTGTTATATAGAGTGGGGCGGAAACAAGATACTTGCTGCAGTTTATGGACCAAGAGAGGCATTACCAAGACACATACAGCATCCTTTAAAGGCAATAGTTAACGCTCGGTATAACATGGCATCTTTCAGTGTAGAAGATAGAAAGAGACCAGGACCAGATAGGAGAAGCACAGAGATATCAAAGGTGATATCAGAGGCTTTGGAGAGGGTAATATTAACAGAACAGTTTCCAAGAGCTACCATCGATATAAACATAGAGGTACTGGATGCAGAGGCAGGTACGAGATGTGCAGGATTAACGGCTGCTGCAGTTGCACTTGCAGATGCTGGCATTCCAATGAGAGATATACCAGTTGCATGTGCTGCTGGAAAAATAGCAGGACAGGTGGTATTGGATTTGGGTAAGGAAGAAGATAACTATGGTGAGGCAGATTTACCGGTAGCAATAGCCCCACGTACAGAAGAGATAATTCTTTTACAGATGGATGGTCATCTTACAGTTAAAGAATTTGATGAAGCTTTAGATTTAGCAATAAAAGGTTGCCATACAGTGTCAGAGCTGCAGAAGAAAGCCTTACTGAAAAGATATGGTGTTCTATAATGGAGGAATATAATGAATAGCACAGTTTTATCATCAATAAAAAAGGATTATATCTACAAACTTGCAAAACAGAACAAGAGGATAGATGGAAGAGCCTTTGATGAATACAGGAAGATCACCATAGAAACAAATCTCATAAAAAAGGCAGAAGGATCTGCAAAGGTAAAGCTTGGAAATACACAGGTTCTTGCTGGTATAAAGATGGATGTTGGCGAGCCATATCCCGATTCCCCAAATAGCGGGGTACTGACAACAACTGCAGAGCTTATTCCTCTTGCATCACCAGATTTCGAGGCAGGTCCACCGGATAAAGACTCAATAGAACTTGCAAGGGTTGTGGATAGAGGAATAAGAGAATCAGAGGTCATTGATCTTGAGAAATTATGCATAGAAGAGGGAGAGAAAGTATGGATAGTGTTTGTAGATATTCATGTTCTCGATTACGATGGAAACCTCTTTGATGCATCATCTCTTGCTGCTTTAGCTGCGCTAGCTACTGCAAAGGTGCCTGCAGAGAGATTTGAACTGGGTGAGGACTATCCTCTTCCAGTGAGAGACCCTCCAATCTCCTGTACTTTTGCCAAATTCAACAATGCGATAGTAGTTGATCCCAATCTTGATGAGGAGATGGTAACTGAGGCGAGGCTTACTGTTGCGACTGATAGAGAGGGTAATATAAGAGCCATGCAGAAGGGCTTATCTGGTAGTTTTAAGGTCGATGAGGTGAGAAAAATTATTAAAACCTCTATAGATACAGGGGTGCAAATAAGGAAGATACTTGAAGAGAGTATTAAAAATGGCAAAAAGAACTAAAAAAATAGGTTCAGCTGGACGTTTTCGTGCCCGTTATGGAGTCTTAGCCAGAAATCTTGTTAGAGATATAGAAAAGGTACAAAGGTCAAAGCATGTTTGTCCATCCTGTGGTTATAAGAAGGTGAAAAGGGTTAGTGCAGGCATATGGAGATGCAGAAAGTGCGGAACAACCTTTGCCGGTGGAGCCTATTCACCAAGAACAGATATGGGAATGAATGTAGAGCGAACCCTTAGATTGCATGAGGGGCGAGTTTGATGGTTGGGTATAGATGTGCACTCTGTAAGAAGATAGTTAACTTCGATGTTAAAAATATAGGGATGCAATGCCCGTACTGTGGTAGCAAGGTTTTTTACAAGGAGAGGCCAACCATAGCTAAAAGAATAAAAGCCCGTTAATATGAGAAGGATAAATATAACCATACTTTTTGATTCTCCTGATGATAGAGAGGTTGTTGTAAAATCCCTTGAGCCAGAAGTAAAGAAGAAGATACCAAAGACAAAAATTTCACTTGAACATTCTGATAGAGAACTAACTCTTGTCATCTCTGCCGAAGACACCAGCTCTCTGAGAGCAGCCTGTAATTCATATCTAAGATGGATTAATACTGCTATCAGTGTAAAGAAGGTGTTATAAAAAAATCAACAGTTTTAAGAAATCTCTTTACATTATCTATAGAGGGAGAGAAATGTTAGAGAAACCCATACTTTTTAGTCTGGAAAATTGTGAAAGATGCGAATTTGTCAAGAAGAGGATACCGAAGGATGTGGATATAGAAATTAAAACCTATCCCCATGAGCTAAAGGAATGGAGTGTAGATCAGATAACAGAGGCAGCGTTTCATGAAGTATATGCAGATCTCCAGAGAACAGCACCCATATTACTGCTTCCAGATGGTAAAAAATTGACGGGAGCTATAGAAATAAAGAACTTTCTGTCCTCCATGAAAAGGGATTAGATTGTTATTGTTTTGTCTCTCTCAGCCCCTATTGATACCAGCTTTATCCTTACGCCGGTTTCTTTCTCTATGAACTTGAGGTATTTTTTTGCATTTTCTGGAAGATCATCAAAGGATTTTGCATTTTTATCTATGTTTTCCCATCCATCCAGCTCAACATATACAGGCTTACACTTATTTAAAATCTCTATCTGAGCAGGAAATGTTTTGATGGTTTTACCATCGTAGCTATATGCAGTGCATATCTTTAGAGTTTCTAATCCATCCAAGACATCGAGTTTTGTTATAGCTAGTTTTGTTATACCAGAGACAAGACATGCATGCTTCACCACAACCAGATCAAGCCATCCGCATCTTCTCGTCCTTCCAGTTGTCGTGCCTATCTCACCACCTTTCTCTTGAAGATGTTTTCCTATTTTGTCATTTAGTTCAGTAGGCAACGGTCCTTCTCCTACTCGTGTTGTATAGGCTTTTACCACTCCGATTACTTCATCTATCTGCTTCGGTCCTATGCCAGAACCTATGCATGCTCCTCCAGAGATAGTATGTGAAGAGGTGGTATATGGGTAAGTACCCATATCTACATCAAGCATAGTTCCCTGCGCTCCTTCAAGCAGTATATTTTTTCCTTTTTTTATTGCCTTGTTAAGCTCAACGGAAATATTTGCTACAAATGGTTTTATTTTCTCTCCATATTCTGTATAGGTTTTTGTGATCTCATCAATGTCAAGCTTGCCTTTGACGTTGTATACTTCTAGAAGCTTTTGTTTTATTGGAATTATAAGCTCCAGTTTTTTTCTTAGAATGTCTCCATCAAGTAGGTCTATTATCCTTATACCTCTCCTCGCAACTTTGTCGCTATAACACGGTCCTATCCCTCTTTTTGTTGTCCCTATTTTCTTATCTTTCAGATATTTCTCCTCGGCACCATCTAGAAGTTTATGATAGGGCATAATTACATTTGCTCTGTCACTTATAAGGAGTTTTGGCTCTTTTCCTCTTTTCTTGAGCATTTCTATCTCTTTCAACAGTACTTCAAGATCAACAACTACACCATTCCCTATGATTCCTGTTTTTCCTTGAATTACCCCCGATGGTGTTATGTGTAGTTTGTATACTTCCTCTCCAACTTTTATTGTATGTCCCGCATTACTTCCCCCTTGGAATCTGACAACATAATCTGCATTTTTTGCATAGTAGTCAACTATCTTTCCCTTTCCTTCGTCTCCCCACTGAGTTCCTAATATTACAGTGACAGTCACCTTTTCACCACACCTTCATAAATCATTCTGTACATAAAGATGATGCTTTGCTTATAGGAATATTTTTAAACCGACTTGCATCATACCGATTCATGCGA
>CAYUOG010000037.1:0-6611 GCA_964446335.1 uncultured Thermoplasmatales archaeon | reverse complement strand
GTTTGATGTCAAGAGAAGGGTAAGAAGAGCAGTTGCTGTGGATGAAACAAAGGTTAAACTGGAGGATAATCAAATTTATTTGGAATGCAATAGACGTTGACAATCTTGTGTCCACAATGCGCAATCGTGTCTTTTAATGCACAATTTTTAAATATAAAATAGATATATATATTATATGGTATGATATTATGAGAACGGTAGAGAGAGGTAAACTATTTTCTCTTATAGCATCTATACTGATTGTGTCAGCCGCTATTTCTTTCGCAATAACCTTTACTTTTAATGAAATAAAGGAAAAAGGAGAAGAGTTGTTGATTAAAATAGATACAGATAGAGCCCCAATAGGAATAGAACCCCTCATTCTTAATGTCTATGCAAGTGTATTAAATTCAAACGGGAAAATAAAATACAAATGGGACTTTGGAAATGGAGAAACATCAAATGAAGAGAAGGTGACAATCACCTATGATGAACCAGGCATATACAATTGTACCCTTTTAGCTATGGATGAAACAGGTAGAAAAGCAACGGATAGTATAAAAATAATAGTGGAAAGAAATAGACCGCCTATAGTTACATTAAACATAAATAGAAAAACCATTGATAGAAACTTCACATGGTTGGGTATTTTAGCTGTACTGCCAATACCTCTCAATCCCTATCAATGGGCAGGAAACCAACAGTTGGCTCTAGATAGAATAGAAGCTAAGAAAGGTCCATGGGCTTGGGGTGATAGTGGAGTAGTAATAACTGCGCAGATTAGTGATCCAGAGGGCGATGAGATCGTTTCATATGAATGGAGGGAACAGTTGGCAGATAAAGTTGTAACAATGACTGGGAAAACGTTTCTTCCAGTGCATAACCTTACAGGAAACGAGAGTGTCAAAATTCCAGCTCTCTATGCATGGATGGCTAATAGACACATTGTTACACTTACTGTTAAAGATTCTGCAGGAAACATAGCCAATGCAACCGTCGATTACATGGTTTCACCGAGTCAAAGAGAAACCCGTATCGCTTCATTAAAGACTATGATTCTTTTCCTTCCAAGCATTATGAGTATTGTTGGAGGAGCCGGAAGCTCCCTTTGGAATCAAGTGCCTGAAGGGGTAAAAGAGGGTATTTTTAGTCGTGTAGACGAATTATACGAAGAGATAAAAACAAATCCCTCGATAAATTCAACTTTAATTGGATCACTTCTCCTTTCAGCCATAACAAAAATACCAAACATATTTGGTATACCTTATGAACCTCCTCTAGAGAAAGCCGAACTTAAGGTATCAGATATCAAGCCCTTTAACTTCTCTATCCATGTAAACGAAAGTGGCGTAGTTGAAGGTAACGTAACGGTAAGCAGATCATTAAACATAACCAACATAGATACGAGCAATACTACAGCCTTTGATATTTACCTATCCTTAGACAAACCATACTCAGATGAGAAAGGTCTTCCTCCTCAACTAGAGAAAGAAGGATTAACTGTAGAGCTAAAGTTTGCATCATTAAATAGAAAACTGTTTTATCGGGCAAATTATTCCGAGTGGAATAAAGGCATAAAAATAGAGGAGATGCATCCTGGAGATCAAGTTGAACTCGTTCTTTCTCTCACTTTAGACAAGGGATTAAATCTAGAAAAGCAGGAATATCAGTGTTACCTTTATCTTTACCAAGGAAAAACGATGCATAAGGATGAATTCGTGGATACTATACCCTTTGAGGTAATAGTGTAGGTTTAGAGGAGGGGTGGCGGTGCCACTCTAATTTCAGAGAGAATTCAGCATGTGCAGTGCAGAAGATGAAGGAGTGGATTTCCAACTATGCTGTTGTAACATGGATCCATCCCACGCCATTTAGATAAATATACTGGAGAACATAACGTCCATAATCTCCTCTACAGTTGTATTTTAACAGAGTGTATGTAAAAGTCGAGGTTTTGTTTTCTTATTGTTAACGTGTTTTTTTATGCCCTAACCTTTACCTTAGAAACAAAGGGCTTGCATTCCTTAGCGATCTCCTCAAGTTCTTCCCTGCTGTATGGTTCAACCTTCCCAAGTTTCGGGTCAAGAGTATTATCTGGATTGAACTGTTGCAGAACAAAGGTTTTTGCTCCGTTTATTTCGCGAGCTATGTCAACTATATCTTCTGAAGTATGGAATGTCGGTATCACTGTTGTTCTGAACTCATAGTTTAACCCACTATTCATTATTATGTTTATACTCCTGCGTATGTTTTCAACGTCAACAGAAATGCCGCTTACTGCACTATAAGTCTCTTTATTCAAGGGTGCCTTAATATCCATAGCTATAAAATCAACCAGATTATTATCAATAAGACGCTGTATCACATCTGGATAAGTTCCATTTGTATCTAATTTTACCATCATTCCAAGATTCTTTAACCATCTACAAAAATCTAGCAAACCTCCATGAATTGTTGGCTCTCCGCCAGTTATTACTACACCATCAATGAAGTCTCTGTTCTCTACAAGATAGTCCTCTATCTCATCCATAGATACATCGGGGTATTTTTCTGGTGTCAAAACAATCTCATGATTATGACACATCGGGCATCTCAGATTGCACATTGGTAAAAACACAACAGCTGTAATGTAGCCATCCCAATCAATAAATGATGTTTTCAAAAAACCCTTTATTTTGATTTTATCTTGGAAATAATGGGGGGAGTGCCCCCCCACCACCTCACTATGCTGTATAACCGAGGGAGTCACGTTTTCTGTCATGTAGCTCACCTATTTTCCCCTTGTTCCAAGAATTAATCTTGGAGAAGAAACCAGTAACACGGGTTATACCCTCTATATTTGAAGAACCGCAGTAAGGACAGTTCTCTGACAACCCTCTGGCAACCTTACCACAATCTAAGCACGAAGTAAACTCTGGCGAGAAGGCTATTTGTGCATTCTGAGTATTTATAAATGTTTTTCTAACGAAATTTGCTATAGATTCTGGATCAGGTCTTGCCTCTCCAAGCCAAATGTGAGAAAGTGCCCCAGCTTCTATGAGCGGATGATATTTGCCGTCTTTTTTTACACGTTCTATGGGACTTATCGGTGCTGAGACATTCATGTATGTTGAATTCGTGTAGTATATCTCTCCCGTGCTCTTGTTCCCTTTAACCACTGCTGCAGTCTGGAGTGGATGGTGTTTCATATCAAGCATAGCTAACCTGTATGCTGTAGATTCTGCAGGCGTTTGCTCCAGTGGCATATGTATGCCATATTTCTCTTCCATTTCATCTGCGGTTTTCTTCATGTATGCTATAACCTTAAGGCCGAAGAGATGGGCGTTCATAGACTCATGCAGTTCCTCCCCCAGGTGGGATTGCACCATTTCATTTAATCCCAGCATACCAAGAAGAAAACTCGCTCTATGCAACCTATAGTACGGCTCACCATCTCTTTCCATGGCAAGTAGTGCTAGAGGTCCATTTTTTCCCATTTTGAGTAGTTTGGTAATAAACTCCCTCTTCTGCAAATGAGCTTTCGCAGCCAATTCTATACGCTCTCTCAGAATCTCAAATAGTTTTGTATCATCTCCACCTGCCTCATAAGCTATACGTGGAAGGTTAATAGTGACATTTTGCATTGCCGAATATCTCATCTTCCATGGCTCTTTTGCATCCTCTAGATCGGATTGTCTTAATTGGAATGCCAACCTACAACATTCACTTATCTTAGCTGTATCTCCTCTATCAAACACGTAGTAGGTATTTCCCTTCTCTGCAGCCACCTCACTGATATGCAATAGAAAATCTTCATGTCCCTCTGTTCTGAAAAATCTCTCAGTCATGTGAACATTTGGCTTTGGGAAGAAGAACGGTCTCCCCTGTGCATCTCCATCATAATATACATCAAATAGCGCTGTAACAAATCTCTGTGACTCCTCTATGTAATCAGCATATGTGTTTCCAGTAAATTTACCCTCTGGTCCTATAGCAGGAACATCTTCAAAGTGCTTTGGGCATTCCCAATAAATATTTATGTCGCTGAATATACTCTGACCCCCTCTTGCAACAGCCTGTTGAGCAAACTCATAGATCAGTATCTGTGCCAGCTGCCTCATTCTTCTATCATCTACACCAACGAGGTATGGGGCTAGAAAGATGTTGAATGCATCCCATCCTATCGCACCAGCAAAATGACCCTGTAGTGCGGCTGAAAACTTTATCACCTGCTCTATCAACACCTCAGGATGTTTTGCAGGTCTTGCTATAGATAGAGCATTGGGCAAATTTAAACCAAATTTCTTTACATATTCTATATTCTGACCTGAACAATAGGGCCTATCAATCATGCCAAGATCGTGGAGGTGTATATCTCCGCGCATATGAGCATCTGCAATATCTTGAGAAAAAACCTCGATGAGGGCAAATTCCTTTTTTATTCTCTCTGCAAGCGTTAGGTTTGTTGCTTCAGGTCCATGTGGTACGTTTGCATTTTCTTTATTCTGATTTAGAATAATCTTCCTTGTATCATATAGAGGCACGCCCAATCTTGTATGCTGCCTTCTGATATGCTCTAATCCATACTCTATCAACTTTGCATTGGTAAGTTCTCTGATTAACGGTGCAGTTATATTTTCTATATTTAGATTTAATATAAGCTTTTCAACTTCTCTAGCTATAATCTTAGCTGCATCCTCGCTTATGTCTGTCTCTCTAAGTAATGCCTCTGATATCTTGCTTCTATCCCATTTGTGTATTTCTTCGCTTGATGTTCTAACAAATAGTGAAATATCTGTCGCATCATTCTCTGTTGGAAGTTCTTCCTTCGTTTTATCACGCGAGGGAGGTCGATAACCATCATCTTTCATACGTATCATAATAATCCCATCCTCTTCATTGAAAGTGGGTAAAATGTTGTCAATATCTGCTGTTTTATGTATATTTTTGAATCTGATTTGTTACCAAATGAAAAGAAAAGAAAATTATTTATTACCAGGTTTGTTACCAACTAATGGAGCGAGTTATTGTATGTTTGAAAATAATTTGACGCTAAGAGACATAATACTTGAATATTTAAGGGATTCGCAAGCATCAATATCAGGAATACATAGAGAATTGAAGAAGGAGGGTTACAAACTTCATCGCCTTGTTCTGACAGGATACCTTCAAGCTCTTGCAGATGTAGGCATATTAAAGGAGCAGGACATAAAGCCATCTAAGGTCTATTCTATAAGATCAAAAACCAGAAAGAAAAGTATTTATGAGATGGTTGGAGAGGTTGTTAAGGAGCTAACAGAATCGAAAACACTTCAAGCAAAGATAGCAATTTATGTACTCCAAAAGCTGTTCCATCGTCCAATATTTTTAGAAGAATTGAAAAGATGTAGAATTGATATAACTTCTATAGATGCTCAGAAGGTTGGAGGAGAGGAACGTCTTCAAGCAAGGAAGCTTCTCTCTCGTAATGCCATAAAGCTTCCAGATCGTGACCCTGCATATATTGTGGAGGAAAAAGAGGAATATGAAAGATTGAAAGATGAGGTTCTGGAGAGAATTGTTATATCTATGTTTGGAGCCAATAGGTTGGTTTTAAAGGGTAAGCAAATAAAACTAGACGAATAATTAGATCCCTCTCTTATCTCCCCATATTATCTTATGTATCTGCAACGAGAGCCTAGCATTTAATGCATCGCTAAGCAACCATTCTGCAACTTTCTTTGGATCTTTTCCCCATACCGGTTGAAAAAGGATTATACATTTTGGATTATACTCTCCTATCAATTTCTTCGCATACTCGTAATCTTCTCTATTATCTATAACAAACTTTAATTGATCATGTTTGCGTAATTTGTCTATATTGCTCAGCATCATTTTTCCATGCATTCTAGATGATGGACATTTTATGTCAAGAGATATGAGAAAAGATTGCTCGTAGCTAGAGAACTTATCTGCTATATTTGATATGTCTATACTACCGTTTGTCTCCAAAGATACGTTGTAACCAATCTTCAGAAGCTTATCTATCAACTCTATGGTTTCTTTTTGAAATAAAGGTTCGCCGCCGGTTACGCATACGTATCTTGCTTTATACTGCTTGATCCTTCCCAGAATTTCATTTATATTCATCTCGGTTCCGGGTTCCTCATAAGCGTATTTAGTATCACAATAGGAACATCTCAGATTGCATCCAGATGCTCTTATAAATATCGTAGGATACCCTGCCAGGGTTCCTTCGCCCTGGATGGAGTAGAATATTTCACTGATTTTCATTTGAGTTAATAATGGATTTATGGTTAAATACTGTTTGTCTATCAAAGTAAAACGTCTACTATCATAATCACCGAAGCAAATAGTGTTGTATAGGCAAATATCCTTCTCAATTTCTCAGGATTTATCTTAATGGCTAATCTTCCACCTACAAATCCACCGATAGCGACCACAATAGCCAAAGGGATTACCTGTGCAAGCTCCATATCTCCCTGGATAAGATGACCAGAAAATCCCATGAATGCAGTTGTAGCAACCATAAACGAAGATGTTGCTATAGCAATTTTCATAGGAATCCTACAAGCAAGCACCATCAATGGAATCTTAAAGGTAGCTCCAGCCATACCAACCATACCAGATATAAAACCTGTCAACGCCGCAAT
>CAYUOG010000036.1:0-6611 GCA_964446335.1 uncultured Thermoplasmatales archaeon | reverse complement strand
GTTGCAGAAGAAACTGTAGCATGGCTTCTCAGTAAAAAAGAGAGTGAAAAACCACTAAAGGATGTAAAAATAGGTTGGAGATCAATAGGAGTATACCCAACGCGCATTTCTCTCATTGCCAGTGCAATGTCTGATATAATTGTAGAGGAGATGGGAAAGAGAGATCTGCAGATAGATACAGTGGTTGGTGTATCTATAAATGGAATACCCTATGCTACGTTCATAGCTGAAGAGTTAGATCTGGAGCTGGCAATCTTTAGACCTCACGTTGAGAAGGTTGGAGTATTCAGCTCAAACTATGCCTCAGTAACTGAAAAGAATGTTGTGATTGTAGATGATGTTGTTGGAAGTGGAAAAACTATGAGAAGAGCCATAGCAGCAACAAAGAAGGAAGGTGGAAATCCTGTATTATGCTTGGCTCTCGTTAACAAGAGATCACAGAACGATATAGAGGGCGTGCCTCTACGTGCACTTGTAAGAACCAGAGCGATTTAGGGAAACTATGCACTGGGCTGACGTTTTAGCATCTCAACTGGAAGAGGATCGTAAGCAGGTTATAGCTACTGGCATTACTCCTTCTGGTCCAATCCACATAGGAAACATGAGAGAGGTTCTGACTGCTGATGCTGTTTACAGAGCTGCAAAAGATAAGGGATTGGATGCAGAACTTATTTACATAGCGGATGATTTTGATCACTTGAGAAAGGTTTATCCTTTTCTTCCAGACTCCTACGAACAGTATGTTGGTATGCCTTTATCAGATATCCCTTGTCCTTGTAGTAAACACAAAAGCTATGCTGAGCACTATCTCACCTCTTTTCTTTCATCTCTCAAAGAGCTTGGTATAAATCCGACAGTATACAGAGCATCGCAACTTTACAAAGAGGGAAAATACATTGAATATATTCATCTTGCTCTGGAAAGAACCAAAGATATCAAGGAAATAATCGAGAAGATATCAAAACGGAGTTTACCAAAAAACTGGATTCCGTTCAACATACTCTGCGAGAAGTGTCACAGACTAACAACCGCTAAGCCTGTTCTGTATGAGTATCCATATGTAGAATACACCTGCGAATGTGGCTATGAAGGCGAGGTAGATATAAGAAAGGGAGGTGTTGGAAAGCTTCCGTGGCGTGTAGATTGGCCTGCTAGATGGAAGATGTTAGGCGTAACCTTTGAGCCATTTGGTAAGGATCATGCTGCATCAGGCAGTTCTTGGGATACTGGTAAAGTAATTGCCGAGAAGATATTCGATTACAAGCCACCACATTATGTGGTTTATGAATTTATACAGTTAAAAGGAAAGGGAGCAATGCATAGCTCAAAGGGTACAGCTGTTAGTGCAGAGGAGATGCTCAACATGACACCACCAGAGGTCCTTCGTTTTATGATTATGAAAAATAAGCCCTCTAAACATATCGATTTTGATCCAGGTCTTGGTATACTTGACCTTGTTGATGAGTACGATGAGGAGGAGAGAGTGTACTTTGGTGTTGAAGAAGAGAAAAGAGGGATGAAAGATCTTCAGAGAACCTATGAGCTTTCACAACCCTACAAAATACCTGAGAAGTTGCCTGTTCAGGTATCCTATCGTCATTTAGCAACGATTGTTCAGATTGCGGAGGAATGGAAGAAAATAAAGGCAATTCTCAGAAGAACTGGACAGATACCAGAGATGCTAGATAAGGAAGATGAAAAAAGGCTTAGAATGAGAGTTGAACATGTTAGATATTGGTTGAAATTTTTTGCACCAGAGAGAGTGATATTTAGGGTACAAAAAAAGTTACCATCCGTAGAATTATCAGAAGAACAAAAAAAGTTACTGATGGTATTAAAAGAAAAGTTTTCAAAGATAGAATGGAAAGCTGAAAACATTCACAATACAATCTATGAAGCTTCTGAACAGTCCAATGTAAATTCAAAATCAGCTTTTAGAATAATGTATCAATTGTTATTGGGACAGAATCATGGTCCAAGACTGGGCTATTTCCTCTCAACCCTTGAAAGAGATTTCGTTTTAAAAAGGATAGAAGAAGCTGTTAAATAGTTCCTGTGTCTCTTATGGAAATGCAATGAATATCTATCTTGAGGTCTACGGTTGTACGGCGAACAAAAGCGATGCCAGTATTATAAAAGGTATAGCTAAAGATAGAGGACATAGGATTGTAGATGATATCAAAGATGCAGATACAATTGTTCTTCTCACCTGTACAGTTATAGGGTCAACAGAGCAGAGGATGTTATCTCGCATAAAAAAATTGAACAAGCTTGGTAAACCTTTGATTGTCTCTGGTTGCATGGCTGCCGTTCAACCAGATCTTATAAGGGAAGTTTCGCCAGATTCCTCTCTTGTTCCTCCAGATAAAATATCTACAGTTGTCGATTTGATAGAGGGAAGAAAAACATTGCATAAGTTCACGACAAAAACATCTCTACCAAGATGCTATGATGGAGTTATTGCTCCTATAGCAATATCTGAAGGTTGTAATTTTTCCTGCTCCTATTGCATAACAACAAAAGCACGTGGTAAATTGGTAAGTTATCCAATAAAGGAAATAGTTAAAGCGGTTGAGGATGCCGTAGGTAAAGGAATTGTAGAGATACAATTAACTGCTCAGGATGTAGCATCCTATGGAATGGATAGTGGGGAGAGATTGGGTGAGCTTATAGATAGAGTGAGTGATGTAAAAGGATCATTTAGGATAAGAATAGGAATGATGAATCCTTCTCTGCTTCTTCCTCAAATTGATGAGATAATAGAGGCATATACTAATGACAAAGTTTACAAGTTCCTTCATCTGCCAGTACAATCTGGAGATAACGAAGTGTTAAGGAGGATGAATAGAAAATATAGCGCTGAAGATTTTGTCAACATTGTAAACGCTTTCAGAACAAGATTTCCAGATTTAACTCTTTCAACAGATATTATTGTCGGATTTCCTGGAGAAAGTGAGCAAGCATTTTTGAAAACTATTGAATTGCTCAAAGAAGTAAAACCAGATATAGTGAACATAACTCGGTTTTCTCCGAGACCATATACTAAGGCAAAGATGTTTTCTGATAAAATACCCACGAAGATCGCAAAAGAAAGGTCAAGAAAACTAACACTGCTTTGTAAAGAGATTTCAAGGGACAGGAACAAATTGTATCTAAACAAGTGTTGCAACGTAGTTATTACTGAAAGAGGAAAGGGATCAACTGTAGTTGGCAGAACGGATACCTATAAACCTGTAGTTATCTATTCAGATATCTCTCTTGGAACATTTGGAAAAGCAAAGATTGAAAAGATAACGGATAACTATCTTATCGGAAAGCTTATATAGAAAGTCACTTATTTTTGCAGTGGTGTGGATGGGATGATAAAAGTAGGAATAAATGGTTTTGGAAGAATTGGAAGAAATGTATTAAGAGCTGCGTTTCAACATCCAGAGTATAACAAATCCTTTGAGATTGTTGCCATCAATGATCTTGGTGATCCAAAGACTCTTGCCCATCTACTAAAATACGATTCCATATACGGGAAATTTCCTGGTGAAGTAGAGCTGGGAGAGAGTGGTATCATAGTAAATGGAAAATTGATAGAGATGTTTTCCCAGCTAAAACCTGAAAACCTTGACTGGGCAAGACTTGATGTGGATGTTGTTATAGAATCTACCGGCGTATTTAGAAAGAGAGAAGGAGCTGCAAAGCATCTTCAGGCAGGCGCAAAGAAGGTCATCATTAGTGCACCATCCCCGGATCCGGATGTAACCATAGTGCTCGGTGTAAACGAGGAGATATATAATAGGGATCAACATCAGATAGTATCCATGGCGTCTTGTACAACGAATAGTATAGCACCTCCGGTAAAGATACTTAATGAGGAGTTTGGCATAGAAAGTGGATTTTTGACTACGGTGCATTCCTACACCGGGGATCAGAGAATATTGGACTTTCCTCACAAGGATTTAAGAAGAGCAAGAGCTGCAGCAGTTTCTATAATTCCAACTACAACTGGTGCCGCAAAGGCTGTAGGTATGGTCTTGCCTGAACTAAATGGAAAACTTGATGGGATGGCAATAAGAGTTCCAACTCCAGATGGATCAATAACAGATTTTACGGCTGTATTAAAAACCGAGGTCTCAAGGGATGATGTAAATAACGCTCTCAGGAAAGCAGCGGAGGGAAAACTAAAGGGAATCATGGAATATACAGAGGAGCCACTTGTTTCTAGAGATATCGTCGGTAACTCTCATTCTGCCATAATAGATGGATTGAGCACAAGAGTGATTGGAGAGAGAGGAAACCTTGTCAAGATATTCTCATGGTATGATAATGAGTGGGGGTACTCTTGCAGATTGGTTGATCTCATAAACTTCATGTTCTCTCCAAATCCTAACACTTCTTTTGAAAACGAGATAGCAGTAACAAATAGCTGAATGTTTAAATAATCCTATTTTATCTCTCTCTGCGAGGAGGTACTATGCCAGAGTTTAATACTTTGGATGATTTTGATTTTGGAAAAAAAACGGTTCTTTTGAGAGTGGATTTCAACCTTCCGCTCGATAAGAAAACTATGGAAATACTTGATACAACAAGAATAAAACAGGCCTTACCAACCATAAAAGAATTGATTGAAAAGAAAGCAAAGGTAGTTATTCTTGCCCATCAAGGAAGACCAGGAAGTTGGGATTTTATAAGCTTAGATAAACATGCAAAGGCACTATCTGACCTGCTTGGAAAAACTGTACAGTTTGTGGATGATATCTATGGAGAAAAAGCCAAAGATGTAATTTCATCAGCGAAGCCAGGAGATGTTATTCTACTTGACAATGTGCGAAAAGTTCCAGAGGAAATGGAAAAAAAGAGTGCAGAAGAACATGCAAAATCTGCGATGGTAAAAGTTCTGTCATCTCTTGCAGATGTTTTCGTTAATGATGCCTTTGCTGCAGCTCACAGAAAGCAATGCTCACTGATAGGATTTACAGCGGTCCTACCTTCCTGTGCTGGAAGACTAATGGAAAAGGAGCTAGTAACTTTGGGTAAATTGTTGAGCAATCCAGACAAGCCTTCCTTGTTTCTGTTTGGTGGGGCAAAATATTCTGATGTGGTAAAGACTATTGAAAGATCTCTACAGAATGGAATTGCAGATGAAGTAATACTTACTGGATTACCTGCAAATGCGTTCTTGAAAGCAAGGGAGATTAAGCTTGGTAGCGTGAACGAAGAGATACTGAAAGAAGAAGAATCTCCAGAGCTAATGGAACAGATTAAAAAACTGAGTGATGAATTTAATGGAGCTATAAAATTGCCTATAGATTTTGCTGTTGAAAAAGATGGAAAAAGAGTTGAGATTAGTATAGAAGAGCTACCAACTGAGTATCCAATTTATGATATCGGCTTAAAATCGATAGAGCAGTTTATAGAATCGATTAAAAAGGCTCATACTATCTTTATATCTGGACCTTGTGGTGTGTTTGAGAAGAAAGAATTTTTGAGAGGTACTAAAGAGATATTGACAGCTATAGCAAATTCTGATGCTTTTTCTATAGTTGGTGGTGGTCATACCGTTGCAGCAGTAGAAATGCTTGGATTGGGTGACAAAATATCGCATATAAGCACAGGTGGCGGATCTCTGGAAAAATTCATGATGGGCGAATCTTTACCAGTAGTGGAAGCTCTTAAGGCTGCAAAAAGGTAAAAAGTACTGTTTTTATTTGCTCCCAGATCAGGGCCGGTAGATCAGTGGAAGATCGCCACCTTCGCAAGGTGGAGGCCACGGGTTCAAATCCCGTCCGGTCCATTCAACTTGTAATGAGAAGTCAGCCAACAAGCCCAAAAATCACATTCTGTTGATTTCGCTCTCCATGAAGTCCATTCTACCATTAAATCCCGTTTCAGTTCATGATCTGTCTTCTATCATTTTCGAGTTTTAAAGAAATTGAAGAGTTGAGTGCGGGTAATATTAAATAAGGATGTAAGGATTTGAGTTTAAGGTATGCTATGCCAGGGATAGAATAAGGTCTCGAAAGATCTATAACTGAGGTTGTTGGAGGATTTGTGACATCAGCCGTATTGAATGTCTTTATTCAAGCAGGTTTTCTAACACCATCTACTGTTATTATATTTGAATTGATGAACATACTTGGCATCATTATTCTTATATATGTAATGCCGTACTGGGGCACAACTTACATAGTTGGATGGATAATAGGACTATTGTTGTTATTTCGAGTAGGTCTGATAGGTGGTCTTAACTTCCTGGCATTTTTTATTACCTCTTTAGTGATTTTTACGTTAAGGTGGATGGAAATGGATAGTAGGCCTATATTGTAACCATAGTGGCATGGTTTAAAAGTTAGAACGTCATAGTAGGTGAGCAAAAGTTAATTAAATTGAGATGTTACTTCTTGGGGTAGACCAATATGCAAAAATGCAAAATTTGTAGACAAGAAGGTCCTCTGGAGGAGATGGTCGGAGATATTTGCATAAATTGTGCAAGTGCGATGATGCAGAAAGATAGTATCGATTTTGGACTGGGTATCGAATAGAGAAGGTGGTGGAGGAGTTGTTCATGTGTCAGGAATGTGACGTCGAGATTCCTGCAGATGCCATGGTATCTCCCAACT
>CAYUOG010000035.1:0-6789 GCA_964446335.1 uncultured Thermoplasmatales archaeon | reverse complement strand
CTTTTGACGATGATTTTAGCCACGACAACAAACTTTTATATGGTTTATCTCTTAGTCTCTTTGATGGTGAGGCGAAAAATTGCAAAGGCAGGTTCATTTCTGGTAGTTTTTATTCTGCTTTCTACTACCTTCTTTCTTCTGCCAATAAAGGCAAGTTCTTCAACAGCAGAGACAGTGGTTAATGCAACCTTTGATATAACGTTTTTAGACGGTGTAAATTTAAGTATAAAGGTAAAGCTTGATTCCTACAGAATAAAGATATTTGGAGAGAGCTATAATGCCAGTCAGATAAGGGCAAGTTATTATGAGAAAAAGGGGGCTTTTAAACAGGTTTTTTACAGCTTCGTTGAAGATGCAATCAATCACGGATTTTCAAACTGCACAAGTGAGCTTGGTAGACCCTATGTGGATGAAAACTCATTGAGCGGTAATTCAAATAGTCCTGTAGTGTTTTACATGGATTGCACGGTTTCTCTTACCTCTAAGTTTTTTGGTACATCAATACCATACATATCTGATTTTGTGAATGGAATCCTTGATTCTGGAGGAGTGATTTCATACACTTTTAATTTCTATGCAAACACTGGATGGAACAATACATATCATTTTATAACAACTGATAAGATGGAGATAATTGAAGTAAATCAGAATGGTATTCTTTCTCTTTCTGGGAAAGAGGTTACTTGGACCATAGAGAACAGGCTAGGTACTGAGGCGAAGCAAGGCAGAGGAACCTTCAAGGTTAGATATGAAAATCCAACATCTGCATTCGATGCTGAAGATATTCATCTTGATATTTACTTTGATTTCAGCGAGATAGAAAGAGCAAGGTTTAACTGTACTATTAATGTCAATGCCTGCAGGATAAATAGCTTTGTTGACATACCTTCCTTTGTATCTCAGACAACATTTCTACCTTCTGATGCTATACGAATGCTGGTAAAACAAAATCTCACAAACTGGGAAGCCATCTACAACAATATTTTCGCACCAATAAAGAAAAACGTTGAGAATGTTCTCAACAATTCCTTCAACATCTCGACAAATCTTCTATTTAACTTTAATCTATCTACCACAAAAAACTGCTCTACCCCCTACAATATCTCTAAAATAGATGCATCTCCACCTATTACTGGAGTTTTATCAGATCATCTTAACATACCTCTATGTGGTATTTCTCCACGCGCTTTCTTTGCCTTTGTGTATGGAGGAGGAACAGGAAAAATAACCGAAGATGATATTCCATTATATGGAATAAATCATCCCTTTGATGCCCATCTTGTACTGCCAGAGGGATTGAATGGAACAGCCTCGTGGAATGTCACAACTCCTCTAAATACGACAATATATTACTCAAATGCACCGAAGTATGAGGAAGAGATGATAAAGAGAGATATAGAGATAAATCTGAGAAACTTGGATCTCGACTTGATAAGCATTCTAACAGGGAAGAGTAACGTAGTTGCTACCATTGATGTGGGTTATAATCAAAATCTGTATCATCTTCTACCTCAGCCGGAGTTTACTATTCCAAGTTGCATATCCATTCCATACATAAATTCAGATCTTCTAAGAGTATGCATAGAAGAGAGTATATTCAAAAACATGAGCGGTTTCTATGATAGACAAAGAGAATTTGCCGAGCAGCATGTAGCAGAGATCTTTGACCTATCTAATGTTGATATGTATATGGATCAGGCTGAACTTGATAACAATCTTCAATGGGATAAAAACATTAAACAGATGGATGATGAGGAACCATTCGTTGTGCCCTTTTCTGCCCACATCTCTTATAAAACAGACTTTGACTTCTCTCTGTCTTCCTTTTCATTAAATATCAAAAATCAAACTTTGCATCTTAAAGGCATACCTGGACAGGATGTTACTTATAAGTTTGTACTTCCAAAAGGTATAGAAATCAGGTGCAACGATTCCCTTAACCGCACAACAATAATTCCCCTTGATGATGGAGGAACACTAATTGAAGTAATGTTTGGCAAAGATGAAGGAGATCAGGAGACCATACTTTACTACTCACTAAAAACCTCTCCTCTCTTTACACTGGTTGTCTTTTTACCTCTCATTTTGACTCTCATCATAGTGGTTGCCCTGTTTGCTCTTCTATTCTACATCAGAAAAAGAAGACGCAGACTGCCTCCAGCACCACCAAAAGAAGAAAGATATATTCCGCCAGAGACACAGTAGTTAAAGATGCATAATTTCTGGGAGAAATTTTAGCAGTATTGGTATATTTTTGAGAAGAGGAAATGCAAGTTTAGAGGGATAGTCTATATCACCATACTTTGATATTATGGAAAGAATCTCTTCATCGTTAAGATAAGAAAGGTATTTATCAACCTGGCTATCATCCATCTGTAAGAATCTTTTTCTTATCCTCATCCCTATGGCAATCTCTCTCTTTAGAGCGGCGCTCCAGAGGTTATGATACTTTTTAAGAATCTTTTTTGATGTATCATTATTCTCTAATGCCTCCTCTGCAACCTCTGAGCAGAAATTAGAGGAAAGTAATCCAGGATAGAGTCCACCACCTGAGAGTGGTTTAACCTGAGATGCCGCATCTCCGACTATCATTACTCTATCCATAGCAGTTTCATCCAAGAATCCAAGAGGTATCGCACCGCCGAGGAGACCTTTAACCGTACATCCCTTCAAAAAAGGTTCTGTTAAGGGATTTGTGAACATCATATCAAAGTAGGATTTTATTGGCTTTGGAGGGGGAGTAGATGTACATAACCCTATCCTTGCCTCTGTCCCCTCTCTGTTTGTTGGTATGATCCACGCAAAAAAACCAGGAGCTATATTTCTGCTGAAAAAAATATGCACCTTTTTTGGATTAATATTTATATTTTCTACCTCTGCACCCACACCAAGAAGAACTTCCTTTGGATCAGGAAAACCAAAGAACTCTCTAACATTTGATTTTGCACCGTCTGCACCTATCAAAATCTTATACTGCAAAACACCACTTTCACCATCGCTTTTTATTTGAACCTTTCCATCTCCAAAGCTATATGCTTTATTATTCAGCAGATAAACTGCGTTGTAATTCTGTGCATTTTCAGCAAGCAGTTTGTCAAATAGCACTCTATCTATTGCAAAGGCTTGGACTCTATCACTTTCTATTTCAAAAACCCTGCCTTCTGGAGAATGAATATATGCTCCATAGAGCTCATTTTGGATAATCTTATTTGGAGAAATGCCAGAGAGCTCTATCACTCTTTTTGAAACAAGACCTGCACATTTAAGAGGTATACCTATCTCTCTTTTCTGCTCAACAACGGCAACCTCAAATCCCTTCTTTGATAGATGCAAAGCAACGTTACTCCCAATAGGTCCGGCACCAATTATTACGGCATCATACTTCATTAGCTTTAAGTATAACATGCTAATTTATAACAAAAGCGGTGAAGAACATGTGGCAGAGAAGAACAATAAATATCTTTGAATCCCTCAATTTCCTGTTTGGAGGAGTAATGACAAAGTCTGGGAAGAAGGTTGATGCAGCTAAGAAACTCGAGGACATGGATTTACTTTCGAGATTTGTTGTTGATGGCAGCGAAAATAAGATAGGAGAGAGTATAGCTTTGGATGGGGACATACTTATAGTAAAGTCAGGAAAGACTTTTCTTGGAGTACCTCTAAAACATGTTGAGGACATAGGAGATGCTTTAAAAGTGAAAGGACTAGTTGATTTTGATAAAGCTGTGCATTTGGGCAATAGATGGTATAATAAGTATCTTAAGGGATAGAATGGAAAATAATGCTACAGAATACAAGATGGTTATTGCCGTAAGGCAGGATATCAAGCTTTCTGCAGGAAAGATGGCTGCACAGGTAGCACATGCAGCAGTTGCCTGTGCATTGGAAGCAAAAAAGAAGAAACCAAAATGGTTTAAAGAGTGGCAGAGTGAGGGAGGAAAAAAAGTCGTTGTTAAAGTTGATGATGAAAACGATCTACTCTTATTGAAAACAGAGTCAGATAAAAGAGATCTCATATCAAATGTAATAATAGATGCAGGTCTAACAGAGGTACCTCCTGGAACAAAAACCGTGATAGGAATAGGTCCTGCTCCCTCTAAGCTAATTGATCCATTAACAGGACAACTTCCTCTCCTTTAGCCCATTATATCCCATATAGGTTTACGCCATAGAGTATCCAATGTAGTAACATCTACGTCTATCAGTTTTTTGTTGCTATCTTTGATTGTTAGACTTTTTCCTCCGACAGTTCCTATTTTCACAGAGGTAATATTATTTTTATTGAGATATTCTTCAAATTTATCCATTTTTTCTTTTCTCACCTCAACTATCCAGCGTGTATTTGATTCTGAAAACACCTTAAAATCAGAACGTAAACCTCTACCAACATTGGTAATGTCTATCTCTGCACCGATATCTCCCGCTATCATCATCTCAGCCAAAGTAACAGCTAATCCTCCCTCGCTCACATCATGGCAAGCTTTGATGTATCCATTCCAAATGGAATTGAGAATTGCATCTATGCTCCTTTTCAGGGAATCGATATTTACCTTTGGTACAGCACCGCCGTCAAGATTCATAATTTCATAATATGCAGACCCTCCGAGCTCTTGCTTTGTTTCTCCAATAATGTACAGAGGATTCCCTTCCTTTTTGAGATCAATAGTCACACATTTTCTTATATCTGGTACGATTCCTATGCCCATTATCTCTGGAGTTGGAGGAATTGCTTTACCCACACTCTCATTGTAGAAACTTACATTACCAGATATGAAAGGAAGTTTCAGAGCCCTGGCTATCTCTCCCAGACCTCTGCAACTTTCATAGAATTCTCCCATGATAGGGGGCTTTTCAGGATTTCCAAAGTTAAGACAGTCTGCGATAGAATCTGGCTTCGCTCCAACTGCAACAAGGTTTCTACACGCCTCATCCATAGCAGACATAGCACCCCAGTAAGGATCTATTTCTGTAAATCTTGGATTTACATCGGCAGTTATTGCTATACCCTTAAATGAGTTTTCGAGAGGCTTAATAACCGCAGCGTCTCCATGTGATTCTTTCCCGAGCAATCCTTGTAGAGGTTTGATAACAGTATTTCCCCTAACCTCGTGATCGTACTGTCTTATCACCCATTCCTTGGATGCTATGTTATAGGATGATAACAGTTTTTTGAAAATAATTTCAATATCTGGAACATCAAATTCGGGATCTCTTTCATTGTGTTTTTTTCTATATTGATAAGGTCTCTCCTTTTCATCATAGACTGGACCACCGGTTTGGAAAACCGTATCCAGCTCAAGAACCTTCTCGTTTTTGTAAAATACTCTAGTCACTCTTTCCTTTATGACCTTTCCAATTGGTACTGCAAAAACATCCCATTTTTTGCATATTTCAAGAACTTCATCAAGATTCCTTCTGTCTACCAGAAACATCATTCTTTCCTGACTCTCGCTCACCCATATTTCCCATGGTGCCATGCCTGGTTCTTTCAATGGAATATCGTCGAGTGATATTTCTGCACCAAATCCAGCATCATGTGCCATCTCGCCACATACGCAAGATAGCCCGCCACCACCAAAATCTTTCAAACCCTCAAGCAAACCTTTCTCAACACACTCTAGGGTAACATGAATAAGAGGCTCTTTTGTTATGGGGTCCCCAACTTGAACTGCAGATCTACTTTTTTCCTCGCTTTCCTCTGTAAGCTCTTCAGATGCAAAGTTTACCCCATGTATTCCATCTCTTCCAGTTTTTCCGCCAACATAGAGATATATATTTCCAGGTGCCTTTGCTCTGCTGTGTACCAGATTCTTTTTTTTCATTATTCCTATGCATCCTACGTTTACTAGACAATTGCCAATATATCCTTTATGAAATACAACTTGTCCAGCTACAGTTGGGATGCCTATTCTATTGCCATAATCTCTTATTCCATCGACCACACCCTTGAAAAGGTATCTTGGATGCTTAGTTCCCTTCGGTAGTTCATTGAAAGGTAAATCAAGAGGCCCAAAGAATAGCGGATCTACGAATGCAACCGGCTGAGCACCCATGCATACAACATCTCTTACTATTCCTCCAATACCTGTGGCTGCACCTCCATACGGCTCTACTGCCGATGGATGGTTGTGTGATTCTAAGGCAGCAACGTAGTAATGCTCTTCATCGAATTCCATTACTCCAGCATCCTCTCTTGCAACTATTCGATTTTCCTCTATGCCATAGATATACTTCTTTAAAGGCACCTTTGAAGATTTATAGCAACTATGTTCGCTCCATGCCTGACCAAGAGCTTGAAGCTCAACATCTGTAGGATTTCTTCCCTTTTTGTTGAAATAGTCCTTTATTCTTTTCATCTCCTTCAGAGAAAGTGCTAGTCCCATAGTTTTACTGATCTCCAGAAGCTCATCATCATACGCATCTTTTAGATTGATCACATATAGCTCAAAAGAAAGATTACGTTTTTTGAGCAGATGATCTATTTCCATTTTTCTCCCTTTAAACCTTTTTGATATCAATAGAATAACTATGGATAACAGGATTGGTCAAAAGTTTCTGACACATCTCTTCGGCTCTCTTCCTGGCAGTTTTCTCATCTTTATCGTCTATCATGAGTGTAAACACCTTTGTTGTTTTAATATCCTTTACATCCTCAAATCCAAGAAGATGGAGTGCTTTTAATGTAGTTGCACCCTCTGGATCAGTTATTCCTTCCTTTAATTTGATAGAAATTTTAACCTCATACATGATGATGCCAAAATGTGCCAAGTATTGATTAAAGTATCGATT
>CAYUOG010000034.1:0-6840 GCA_964446335.1 uncultured Thermoplasmatales archaeon | reverse complement strand
AAAAGGATTCCCAATAGCCTGAACCTTTGCAGTTGGATAGGCAAACCTTAGATAAGGCGCCATTTTCCACATCATAATACCTGCTGTAACTCCAAGAATTGCCATGATTGCAGGCCACATTAGATAATTGTCCAACATCCCCAACATTTAACTCTCCGCAAATAGAAGATTTCCTATTTTCTCTCTGATTTCATGCTCTCTTCTCTTCAACATGCTGTCAAAGGTAATATCTACAGATAATCTATTGTCTTTTGATTTTACTATCACTCCGCCAAGCGCTTTTATCATCTGCTTCTCAATAGGAAGTTTCAACTCTTTTGCTATTGCTTTGTCTTCTTCCCTAGATGGAATGATAATACAATCCGTGCCTATCTCTTTTATACCTCTCTCAACAAATGGTTTAACAAAGGTAATGTAATCCTTGCCTGAAAGTTTTTTAAGTCGTTCCTTGGCCAGTTCAAAGCATCTGTTGATGACTTCTTCCTTCTTTTTCATTATGGTTTTTTTGACCTCATGCCTCATCTTGGAAATCTCTGATTTTTTCTTATTTTCGAGATCTCTTTCTGCACGCTGTTTTAGAGTCTCAGCCTCTTCCTTTGCCTTTTTTTCTGCCTCCTTTAATCTCCTTTTTACCTCTGCCCTTGCCTCTCCTATAACCCTGTCAATCTCCTGATTTGCATCTTCTTCTATCTGGGAAATCAATTCCTCAAGAGGCATATGATCTCCACTTACAGAAGCCCTAATCCGGTCATCAGCAGTATGCCAACTAGCAGACCAAATATAGCAATAGTTTCTGGCATCACTGTGAATATGATTCCTCTGGCTGCGACCTCTGGGTTTCTACCTGCTGCTGAGATAGATGCAGAGGCTACCATCCCCTGGTTTATTGCGGATGTTCCTGTAAGACCAACTATCAACCCAACCCATATCGCAGCTACGCCAAGTGACGCATTCGTCAAGTCAACACGTGCAGTTCCTCCAAGCAACCCAGCACCCATCATCAGCAGTATGGCGGTTAACAGTCCATAAACCGACTGGGTCATCGGAAGTACCTGTAGAACAAGAGTTCTGCCAAATAGTTCGGGCTTCTCTGCAGTTACTGCTGCCGCTGAGCTCCCAGCCAATGCAAGACCTATGGCAGAGGAGATACCCGCTACGACAACGGCAATCATGCAGCCTATTATAATGTTCACCTGCGTTTCACCGGCATCTCCAGATTCCATATCTGCAGATGCTATGCCTGTTGTCATCATCAGCGCCATTAGGGCTAAACCAGCCAACAGTATTTTTCTTTTCATCTACCTTCCTCCTTCTACTATTTCCTCTGTATATTTTCTTCTAACACGGAAAGGTGTAAACTCCTTCCCTCCACCTTCATAGAATCTATTAAAGAACTCCACATATTGGAGACGAAGAGAGTGAATTGCAGCACCAAGAGATTGAATCAAAAGGTTTGCTAAGTGTGCAAAAATCAATATAACAAAAAGCAACACAATACCGATATAAGGCACTATTTCTGGCATGAGTTGAGCAATTATGTTGAAAGCTAGAGCCATACCTGAGGTAGCCAATCCTAGAGCAAGCAGACGTGCATAGGATAACCAATCCCCAACAAATCCAGTGAGCTCAAAGAACCCCATTGCTTTGTTATTAACAAAGAGAGCAATCAAGCCTATAACTGCAAAGATTGATGAGATAATAGACATGGGCATTGAAAGATCCCAGATATGAAGTAGTGCCTTTCCCACTAATGCTCCTCCACCTATCTCCAACAAAAACCATGGAATCTGTTCCTTAAATATCTTTTTTGTTTCACCTCTTCTGTAATTCTGACACATAGCAAGAACAAAACCAAGGTTGAGATGAACAAGACCAATAAGCAGAGCAATAACTAATACTATCAAGGGCTTATGCAGGGCATCTAGAGGTATAGAATAGCCCAGAATATTAAGATGATAAAGAAGGGCATTTTCATCTCCATAGATGAAGCGAGGAACAAGGTCGCCAAAGAAGCTGTTGAACAGAAAGCCAAACACTACTGCCCAGAAACCGAAAAGTATACCTACAAGCGACCAAGAGCGTATAAAAGGACTTATACTACCTAACTTGAATTTGGCCAGAAGAGAAATCAGAAGAATTACAATCCCATAGCCTGCATCCCCTAGCATAATGCCAAATAGTAAGGGAAACCAGATTACGAGGAAAGGAACTGGGCTTATCTCGTTGTACTTTGGAATGCTGAAGAGGGCAAGTATAGTTTTAAAGGGTTCCATCCATGGGGGAATGTCGAGATAGGTCGGTGGGTTATCTGGATTTGACGAAGGTGAAGATGTGGATATGGCTATTTTCTCATCTGTGACCTTTTCAAGGAGAGATTTGAGGGTATTGCTATCCCTCTCAAGAACCCAACCTTCAATTACATAGGTTGCACTAGTTTTCCCAAAAGAAGAGGATATCTCTCGTCTGACTCTTTCTATTTGTATTTCTTCCAGTTTTACGAGTAATTCATGCATATATTCTGCTGAAAGTTCGTTCATCTCTTTTTTTAACTTCTTCATCTCCTTTGTCAACTTGTCTCTCTGCTTCTGTAACGCTTTGTAAACCTGCAATGGTTTACCCGTCATTGAAGGAAGATAGATATCGTTTACGTGCCTCTGCCATATCAACTCTAGTTTATCCTTTTTGGATACATGGCAGGCTCCAATAATACACCACTTCTTTTCCTTCTTTTTACCAACCTGTACATATCCTGCTATGCCATCCAGCGATTCTATCTCTCTACTGACCATTTCTGGCTCAGAGGTTATGCCTGCCTTTGTTATCACATATTCAGAATCTCCTAAGTAAGATATATCAAAATCAAAATTAAGCAGATAAGAAATATTCTGAAGATCCTCATTAATATCATCTATCTCATTTTTAAGCCTCTGTATATTGCCATCAAGTGATAGAATTTTCTTTTCAATGTGTCTGAGCAAAGTATCTATTTCTCTATAGAGAGTTGATAATTTCTTTTTCTTAACAGGTTTTTTTTCGATTACAGTTGGAGAGAGAAGAGCCTTTAAACCAGATTTGGAGATTTTGTAGGTTTTTAGTATTCCTATCAGATTTTTCAATCTATTTTCATAGGCAATGCATTCATTTGTTTCTTCACTTGGCTCACAGTTTTCAATCTCATTAAGGAGTTTTGGATCTTCTCTTGTTATGTCTATAATCTGCATCAGTCCAGATTCATGAAGAGAGGTGATAACCTTCTCTAGATAGGATTGATGAACAATGAATGAGACTTTTTTTACTGGAGCTGGAAATAACATCTATTCTCTCCCACCAAGCATGTTAATAATAAGTTCAACAGCCCTATCAATACGAGACTCAGCTCTTTTTTCTATCTGGAGAATCTCTCTCTTCCCATCCTCCTTAATTTTCTTTTCGGTTTTTTTTAGTTCTTCCTCCAGCAATGATTGTCTCTTTTCTATCTCTACTTCTACTTGTCTTAAAATCTTCAACCGTTTTTGCTCAGCCTTTTTCTCGCTTTCCTTTAAAAGTCTTTCTGCCTCTTTCCTTGCTTTTTCAACCCGCTCTATTGCTCTTTTTTCAGCTTTTTTTACTTCTGTTAATTGATGAGAAAAGGCTGGCATCGTTACCCGCAATAGAGAAGATGTTTATATAGTTTTCAGGAAATTCTATAACCCAAACTTTTTCTAATTAACTACTATTCTACAATACGGCGATTCCATTGAAAGCAGTCCTTGTAATATGTGACGGATTAGGAGGGAGACCAACAGATTACAATGGAAAAACCTGTTTAGAAGCAGCAAATACTCCAAACATCGATGAATTGGCTAGAAGAGGTATTACAGGTCTCCTTGATCCAATAAAGCCTGGAGTCAGGCCAGGTAGCGATACAGCCCATCTTTCAATATTTGGATATGATCCGGAAAAGGTATATACAGGCAGAGGAGTCTTTGAAGCATTAGGTATTGGAATGGACGTACAGGATGGAGATGTCTGTTTTAGAACTAACTTTGCTACAGTGGATGAAAATTTTAATGTTTTAGATAGAAGAGCAGGGAGAATCACTGAAGGAACAGACGAGCTCGAGAGGGCACTTCAGAGTTTAAAATCCTCTCAACCTGACGTTGAGGTATTCTTTAAGGCAAGTACAGAGCATAGAGGTGCAATTGTTCTAAGGGGACATGGACTTTCTGGTCAGATAACAGATGCAGATCCTCATAAAACAGGAGTTAGGATGATTAGATCGGAGCCTTTGGTAGATAGCGAAGCTGCAAGAAGAACTGCTGAAATTGTTAATGAACTGGTAGAGCAGTCTTATCATATACTGAAGGACCTACCTATAAACAGGAAAAGAGAAAGCGAAGGTAAACTTCCGGCAAACATTCTTCTGTTTAGGGGAGCTGCAGTTAAGCCAGACATCCCTTCTATGGAGGAGCTATATGGAATAAAGGGAGTTGGTATCGCTGCTGGTGCGCTTTACATAGGGATAGCAAGAGCCATTGGATTAGAAACAAAAAGAGCAGAAGGAACCACGGGTGGAGCGGATTCTAAAATCATAAACAAGGCAAAACTTGCTGTCGAGGAACTGCAGAATGGGAAGGATTTTGCTTTTATTCATCTGAAAGGTGCAGACTCCTGTGCACATGATCATGATGCTGAGGCAAAGATTGCCTATATTGAAAAGGTAGATGAAGTTATTGGATATTTATTAGATAACATTGATTGGGATGATACGCATTTAGCATTTACGGGAGATCATACCACGCCTGTAGTTTATGGAGATCATGTTTCAGATCCAGTTCCAGTGGTATTTGTAGGACCAAACATTATGCCGGACGATGTAGAGAGATTCAATGAAAGAAGTGTTTTAAAGGGAGGTGTAGGGAGAATAAGCGGAAGAGTTGTTCCCATTCTTTTTGGATACTGTAATTGGTTAAAGAAGTATGGCGCTTGATTACATTCCCCAAAATCTATCGGTCTTGCGTTTTATTTCTATGATTTTGTTCAATACATCTTTCTCATCTAGAGTTAAAACATCCATCTCTTTGAGTTTCTTTGCATCACCCTCTGGAATATCAGTGTAGAGAACGTCTCCGCCCTTTATCTGCCTACCAACTGTTGCACCTTCTATAGATATAGCCACTTCTTGACCCTGCATCGCTTCTTCCAGACTCTTCTTTTCAGACTGTATGCTCTTTATGGTGCCAACAACTTTTCCATCCTCTTTTATCAATTTGGTTCCAGCCTTTATTCTACCTGCAAGTACTCTTACTCCTATAATTGCAGGATGGCTAACTCTGAACACATACTCTGGTAGAAATCTAATCATGCCAGGATGTACAAACTCCTCTCTTCTAGCTCTCTCGATTTCTTCTTTCTTCTTTTTTATCCATTCTTCGTAATCCTCCATTAATGTATAGATCACATCCTCCCTAAAGACCTTAACATCTGTCGATTTTAATTCCTCATCTGCCTCCGGGAGTATCCTAACATTGAAAGCAATAATGGCTCTGTGGAGAGGGTCAGTTGATGCACTGCTTTCTACTACATCACGTTTAGCAACATGGCCAACCTCTGCTTTTCTCACCTTTATTCCTCTTTCTCTTGCTTCCTTGGTAATTGCTTCTAATGAACCTATGGTATCTGCCTTTATGATTATACCTTCTTCATCAAGCTCGATACTCAGCTCTGTTTGTTCTTTTATCTCCTTCAAGACCTCTTCAAGATTTTCATCTGTCACAACTCTTAATGGAGAGCCAGAGACAACATCATCGAGATTTGTTGCGGCAATCTTTATTCCACAAGCAGCATGTACTTCTTCAACACTGTCAAATCTCTCTCTTGGGTCTCGTATCTCATCTAGAGGCTTTGGTTTGAGAAGTGCCTTTATGTTGGTTACTATGGGTTTATCACGTGTACCAAGAGCTATTTTATCAGTGCTTCTCACTACACCATTGTAGATAATTGCATCTACTGTTGTACCAAGTCCTGTCTCTTCCTTTACTTCAAGTACAGTGCCTTTTCCAGGTCCTCTCTCTACAGTAAGTGATTCTTCAAGGAATCGTTGAGCAAGTCCAACAAGAATCATAAGAAGTTCTGGTATGCCTTCTCCAGTTTTTGCTGAGATTGGAACTATTGCAACGTTCTTACTAAAATCCTTTATATTTGTGTATATATCAGCCTTCAATCCTTGATCATAGAGAGTACCTATAACTTCGTAAATCTTTTCTTCCAGCAGAGATCTTGCAGCTGAATGCTGTTCTGCCAAACGCTGCGTATATATCCCATCTACTTTTTTCCATCCGCTGATTGCATCTATTTTATTGGCAGCTATCACAAAGGGTGTCTTATACTGTTTTAGTATGGTGAGTGATTCATAAGTTTGCGGTTTGAATCCCTCATTGACATCAACAATTAGAACAGCAATATCTGCAATAGAACCTCCTCTCTTTCTTAATGTAGTGAAGGCATGATGTCCTGGAGTATCTATAAAAAGCAAACCTGGAAGTGTAAAATTCTTTCCTGCGAGAAGATTGCCACATATTTTTTTTATAACGTCTATCGGTACCTCGGTCGCTCCTATGTGCTGTGTTATTGCCCCCGCTTCTCTCGCTGCCACTGTAGAGCCTCTGATGTAATCCAGAAATGTGGTTTTTCCATGATCTACATGACCAAGAACGCCAACTATGGGTTGTCTTACATAAGATTTAGATTCCATAACATCGCCTCTGCTCAGGTAACGATGAAGGTTTTTTTAGCTTTATGGGAAAAATAAATCAGAACTAATATCTCAAAACTTGTGCTAAAGGAAAGATTTTAAAATGG
>CAYUOG010000033.1:0-6856 GCA_964446335.1 uncultured Thermoplasmatales archaeon | reverse complement strand
TTCCATATTTCTTCTCTATAACCTTGTTGGTAAAGTATCTTATTACACCACCTGCAAATATGGGAACTGAGAGAGTAAATGGAAGATATATTCCTATTGCAACTGGTAGAACTGGAAGGCCAACAAGAATCAAAACAAATGCAAGTACCGCTCCAACTATAACATATGGCCAGAGCATCTCTCCACCTAGTATTCCTTTGACTATACCAGCCATCAAAAAGGCTTGAGGTGCCGGTAAATCGGGACTGCCTATATGAAATGCATTATCAAGCATCTGAACGACAAATGCTATTACTGGTGCCGCAATTATGACTCCTATCATCTCCATAATCTGCTGTTTTCTCGGTGTCGCTCCTATCATCTGCCCGCAGGCAAGGGATTGCAGTACATCTCCGGAGATTGCAGCACCTGTACAGATTACTGCAGCAATCAGAATGGCTATTGCCATACCTTCAGCACCAACACCACTGACGAGGAGTATTAAGCTTGTAACCAGCAAAACTGCTACGGTAACTCCAGATATCGGATTGTTTGAAGAGCCTAGCAAACCTGCCATGTATCCTGCTATTGCACTGGCAACGAAAGCAAATAAAACAGCATAGATTGCCATGATACCAGAAAGGGCATACATCTGAGATATCCAAGTGTAAACAATGAAAATTGGGATAGTTAAAGCTCCTATAAGGAGGAATACAGTCTTTAAGTTTAGATCTCTGTCTGTTCGTTTTTTAGTCTCGCCTACTCCACCTCCTCTCATACCAAGTACTGCTTCTTTTATACCGCTAGCAAGATTTGATCTTAATGTCCAAATCGTCCATAGACCACCAACAAGCATCGCGCCTACACCAATGTATCTAATTTGATTACCCCAAATTATATATATGGATTCTAGAGGGGTATCTGCAGGAGGAAGACCGCCTACAAGAGCGATAAGTGGCAATATAATTATCCAACCAAGCAAACCACCTACAAAAACAAAGGAGGCTATCCTTGGACCTATGATCCAACCAACACCTAGAAGAGCTGGGGATGTTGCTATACCGCCATACAGCCATCCCTCTCTTTGTGTACCACCAATAGCATATTTTCCTATACCTGTAACGCCTTCTATCATCCCCTTGAATACTCTCAGTGAAAGCTGACCAAATTTGAAAAATGCAGCAGTTAACGCACCAACAAGTAACCAGACACCACTTACCTCTGGTTTTTTGATTCTCTTTTCTCCACCAACAGTTGTAGTAAGCACAGCAGCTACAGCTATGCCCTCAGGAAATGGAAGATCAGTTTTTACAATAAGTACCCGTCTGAGTGGTACCATCCATAAAACACCGAGAACACCACCTATCATAGCAATAGCTGCAGTTTCAGCATAGTGAATACTGCTCCAACCGGATGCGTATCCCCATCTATTCAATATAACCAATGCAGGAATAGTAAAAATAACTCCGGCAGCAAGAGCTTCACCTGCTGCAGCACCCATCATTGAAATGTTCACTTCGAGTATGGTTCCCTTAAAAGGCCTCAAAACAGCAAATGCCATAACTGCACCAGGAATAACTGCAGATACAGTCATACCTGCATACAATCCAAGATAGGCATTCGCGGCACTCAGAATTACTGCCAATATAATTCCAACCAAAACAGCCTTTATCGTCAGCTCAGGTATTGTTCTTTCAGCAGGTATAAGAGATTTGAAATCATCACGAGACATAGCGCTTCACAATAACATTAATATTTTTCATTATTTATAAAACCATCGGTTTTTTATGACGTTGCTATATTTAGGTCATGTTTAAGTCTATGCACTATTGATTCGATATCTTAATATAGCAGCGATTCCACCAAAAGTTTTCAACAACGATTCTCCCTCTTCGCTGTCTGTTGATATGAGCTCAATTTTTGTTCCTTTGCTTTCTGCTCTCTGAGATAGCTCCTCTATCAAGTCTATTTTATCCTTTATACTCATAATATTATTACACTTCTTACATATAGGAGGGTTTTTCTCTAACTTCTTTACCATACTCTCTTCGACTGTTTTTTCCTCTTTGTACTTGCAGTAATCACACTGTAACTTTATCCTGTACTTCCTCAATCCTTCTGAGAGAAGAAGAACATCTACTGCTCCAAGATCAATGGCAGATCTAACCTCATCTTCTCCATAGAGAGCAAGAGAGTTTTCGCGCTTTGTTACCTCCCTGAGAAAACGGTTCATTATCTTTTTTTCACGAGCTATCTTAAGAGTATCTACTTTCCTCGCCACTATGGACACAAGCTCCCTTAGACCAGATTCATCTGTGTATCCTGTATCGAAAGTATCTAAGATCTTATTCTGTATCTCGTGGTGAAGATAGGATCCATCTAGAAAGTATTGCTTTGTTGGTCCGGGTCCACCTACAAATATGCCTCTTAAATCCTTCTCATTCAAAAATATCTCACTGATTTTCTCTCCACACTTAACAAACCACTCGTGTGCAGCTATCTCTATGAGTCTTTCAAATCTGCGTTGACTCTGTCCACCTCTGCCATGTTTTCCTGGTACTCTAGAGGTAAAATGATCAATTAACTCTATACGCCTTCCTCTTAGTATACCTATAGTGCACTCTCTTCTATCTATGAGAAATAACCCATATACCTCATGTTCTGCAAGCATCTCCTCGAGTGGTTGGGTGAAAAAAGAGGAATCGCATCGATAAAGAAAGATGTTTATTGGAACCGGTGGCTCTAATACAAAGGAAACCATCTCTGTCTGGTCCGCACCTATGTCTTTATGTCCCACAAAAAAAACTACTCCATTTTTTGGTGGTGTTTTAAAGTATTTGAGCTTACTCATAATTGATTCTATCGCTGATAGTACATTCTTCCTCGTTGTTTTGGATTTTATGTTGGCAGATTGTGAATACTCGTTCCTAAGATAGGCAGTAACATCAGATATTTGTTTATCTGGAGGTACATAGAGAGAAATTAGCTCTGTATGTTTACCTTTACAGGCTTTTATCTCCTCTAATTTTCTCTTAAACTCGTATTTCTGTAACTCTGTCAATTCCTCCATTCTGCCCACCTACAAAGCAAAAATTTCTCCATTCTCTGGCATATAAACTTCAGCAAAATCTTTAAGATCCTCTGCCAAGGGTTTTCTGTCCTCACTGTGGAAGAGGACTATCTTCTCTGGAGAACATTCCTTTGCAAATTCTACTAATTGATTATGACCTGCATGGGCAGAGAAATCAAAGTAATGCACTTGGCATTCAACCTTCTGATTCACACCATAGAAGTTTATAGTTCCTTTATCTAGGAGTTGTCTACCATTTGTGCCCGGAACTTGGTAACCTGTCAGCAGTACAGAGCTCTTTGGGTCTGAGCGTAGTTTATCAAGATACCATAGTACAGGTCCACCATCAAGCATACCGCTAGTAGTGATAATAACCTCTCCCTTCAATGCCTGCTTTCTTCCATGAGTTGAATGAACCGGCTTTAGGGCAGATAGGGCTTTTCTGAGTTTTAGTTCAGACCTCAAGCTATCTGGATGGCTGAGAAATATCTTTGATATCTTTTTACCCATCCCGTCCATCCATACATCGTAGCCTGAATTCGCCAGTATGAGCGCGATTTCCTGAGAACGTGATACTGCAAAGGCAGGTATCAGAGCTATTCCTCCTCTACCTACTGTCTCATCTATGGTATCCAAAAAGAGCTTTTCCAACTCAGTTCTATTGGGATGGTTTCTTCCAGAGTATGTACCCTCCATGAAAAGTATATCACATTTTACTGGATGGGCACCCCACATGAGTCTTGTATTTATGGTGTTAATATCTCCTGTAAATAGTATGGTTCTCGAACCTCTAAGCTCAAACATGAGAGAGCCTGGTATATGTCCTGCTGAATGTACATGTAACTCTGTTCTTCCAACATCTTTAATCTGAGAGGCAATTAAAGGAACAAATCTCGAATGTACTTCTTTTATATCTGCTTTGGTGTAGGGATAGGCATAGCCCTCGTTCTTTGCAACCTTTAATGAATCGTTGTGTAGAACATAGCTGATTTCTCTAGTTAATTCAGTTGACCATATAAGAGAATCCTGCCTGCCTGCAAGTGCTGGAATCATACCAGAGTGGTCGAGATGAGCATGTGTGAGAAGTAACAAATCTACAGGAGGAGCTTCTATAGGATATGAAGGGGGTTTTGTAGGAGATATGCCGTAGTCAAATAAGATTCTGGATCCATCTATATCTAACACCATGCCGAGTTTTCCAACTTCACTGCTTCCGCCAAGGAATTGCGCTTTTATTTCTTCGCTCATAGGATAAAGGGGAAAGAGAGGAGTGGTAAATTAATCTTTGCTCTCCTTTACTATCAAAATAGGACCTTTTTTCTCCTCTATAATTACCTTTTTTCTTGCAGGAATTCTTCCCTCAGCTGATTTTGCAAGCCAGTATTCTCCTCTATATCTTACATAGCCTGGCTTTGTTGGAGTTATATCATCAAGGGTTTCTGCTTTTTCTCCTACGAATCTGTTGAGTACAGGTTTCTTACCTCTGATTATCATAACCTTGTATAAGGCAAATACAAAAAAGGCAGCGATTAATATGGTTGGAACTATGGCAAATAGGAGCAGTATGTTTTGATACTCTGATGATATCAACCACCTCATGTTGCTGTATGATGGGACGAGTAGAATAGAGCCAAGAAGTATCGCAATTATGCCTCCTGTCCCTATAAACCCAAATCCTGGCGTGATAAATATCTCTATTATTATAAGAACAAAACCTACTATCAAAAAGAATGCACTTATGACGGGTACGGAAAAGCCCATTCCGATGAGCGCAAGTATTAGAGCTATTACTCCAAAAACCTCAGCACCGTGACCAGGAGTATGAATACCAAATATGATAGAGAATATGGCAATTATTAGAAGTATGGAAGATAGTGCAGGATTGGAAAGTACAGAGACAAGATGAAAAGCTGGAGATGGGGAATAGTATTCTATCTTTGCATCTTTGGTAGCAAGAATCTTACCTTTTACATGTGTTCCATCTATCTGAAGAAGTAAGGTATTGATACTGGGCGAAATAAATTCTATAACATTGTACTTCAATGCATTACTGGCATTTAGGTTTAGATTCTCTGTTATAAATTTCTCAGCTATAGAGGCATTTCTGCCATTCTCAGCCGCTATGCTTCTGATCCATTCGGTAAGAGCGTTTATGTATTTGGATTCATTAATCGGTCTTGAACCAGTCATTGTCACTTCGACAGGCTGACAAGATCCAATAACCGTATGATTTTTCATGACAGCTATGTCTGTGCTCAGAAGTATAAAAGTACCAGCAGACCATGCTGTTGCACCTGTTGGATACACATATCCTATAATTGGAACATTGCTCTGTTCAATGAGCTCTACTATCTTATGTGTTTCATCCAATCCGCCACCAGGGGTATCGATGGTGAATATCAATGCATCTAAACCTCTGGATTCTGCATAATCTATGCTTTCCTCAACAAGTTCAACAGTTGCCTGTGTTATGGGTCCATCAATCTCAGCCACCAAAACTGCTTTTGACTCAGCCTGGGCCAAAAAGGAAGAGAATAAAAAAAGAATAAAGAGAAAAACAAGATGGTTAAGTTTCTTCATTTTTTCTTCTTCATGAACGCCTGTGTTAATCCAGCGACTGTTCCTGTACCCATCTCTCCAGCAGGTACAACTATAAGGTTCTTCTCTCTTGCTATCTCTGCAAGCGTCTGTAACTCTCTCAGACGCATTGCAGCAGGTGCCTTTTCATAGAGTTTTGCAGCCTCGGTCATCTTCTGTGATGCTTGATATTCTCCCTCAGCCATTATAATTCTCGATCTTCTTTCCCTCTCTGCCTCTGCCTGCTTTGCAAGAGCTCTAACCATCTGTTCTGGCAGTACAACATCTCTGATAGTTACTCTTGTTACCTTTATTCCCCATTGATCGGTTCCGGAATCAAGTATGGTCTGTATCTTCTTGTTCAGTTCTTCTCTATTTGCAAGCAGATAATCAAGGTCGACCTCGCCAAGAACGTCCCTGAGGGTTGTCTGTGCCAGGAGGTCTGTTGCAGCATCATATCTCTGAACCTGAACAACAGCCTTATCTGGATCAATGATTCTGAAATATACAACAGCATCCACATCGATAGTTACATTATCCTTAGTTACAACCCTCTGTTTTGGAACATCTCTTACCCTCTCTCTGAGATCTATCTTGATTATCTGATCTACGATTGGTATTATAAACACAAGACCGGGTCCTTTTATTCCCAGCAGCCTACCCAATCTAAAAACAACGATTCTCTGATACTCTGGCAGTATCTTAATTGCCGAAGCCAGCAGCATTATCAAAAATATTAGCAATATTACTAATAGAGCTATCATCGACCCTGTCATTTTTTCACCCTTTGATGAAAGGGGGGAGATTATTAAAGATTTTCGAATGAAAGAGTTATTAGCAGATAGTATATACACTAAATGGAGAGAAAAATGTGTACCATTCAGGAAATTAAAGCAAGGCAGATTTTAGATTCTAGAGGTAACCCAACTGTTGAAGTTGAGATGAAGACTCAAAAATATTGTGCTATTGCCTCGGTTCCCTCTGGTGCATCTACAGGAACCTATGAGGCAGTTGAACTAAGAGATAATGAAAAAGCCTATGGTGGAAAGGGTGTGAGGAAAGCTGTTGAAAATGTCAACAAGATACTTGCACCTAAACTTATTGGAATGGAATTGAGTGATCAGAGAAAAATAGATAACATCATGAATGAACTGGATGGTACAAATAACAAATCCCAACTTGGTGCAAATGCAATACTTGGTTGCTCAATGGCATATGCACGTCTCTCTG